>CAZTDW010000293.1:0-4353 GCA_964611835.1 uncultured Rikenellaceae bacterium
CAATATTTCCAAACAAGACCAAATGTCTGCCATATTTTTCCCTCAGATACTTTAATTCCACATCGCCGTGCGGGGGTGGTTCAATCGGATCTATCGCATCAGCTCCCATCTGCACAACATAATCAAGAATATTCCTTACACATCCATGGGCATGAATCCTGACATATCCCCCATGTTTTTTTATCGTCTGAACCATGGGCCCCGTGTATTTCAGAACATATTCTTCAAATAATACCGGAGGCAGAAAGGGCTCTGTAATAAACTCGGGACCATAAATACGCCATAACCTCCCCGGAAATTCCCTCGCTGCTTTTTCAATTCTTTTTTTGATATATACAGAGTGTTTTTCAAGAAGGGCATGACACAGTTTCTTTTCAGTCAGTGCAAAAAGCGTAAAATCCTCCAGTTTGAACATTGATGCAACTGCACACACCGGATCTTCCGTGTCGACCATTATTATGCCTTTATCATTCAGTTTTCTTTCTTCCTCTTCCATGTGCTTAATATCAACATTCTCCTCAAATATTTCATCCGGAAGCGCCAGGAACAGGTTCACATCATCAATTGATTTGATCAGCGGCTCAATTGTCCAGACAGTATCGACTTCCTTATCGCGGCGTGAAATAGTTGTAAGATTCTTACCATTGATAGTGTAGGTAACACGTGTAAACCGGCTTTTAGAGTCTTCCCATTTATCCTCCTTTACAAAAAGCTTTCTCTTTTCAGTATTGGAACTTCCATCCCAGGAGAGATGTGATTGAGCCCTTACCGGGCTTACCATACGTATCAGATCCGTATGCTCCTCGGCCAGCTCAAGCAATGGCCGCCAGGAAGGGGAATTGTAAATATTGTATTCATCAGGGTCATCCGGATTTATAAGAAATCCTCCGATCTCATAGAAACTGACTGCCGGACGGTCAACATTTAATCCCTTCATAGTGGCGGTCAGACGTTCCCGTCGTGTCATTTTACCCATATCTGCAATTAAAGATTATGTAGTAAATTTAATTATTAAACAGACAACAGGTCATATAAGAAAGGGATAGGATAGCATATTTGTCATTCCCGTAAGCTAAATTTAATTAAATTTGGATTACACAAAGCCTTGATCTGATTTCATATTGAAACATCATTATACAAATAGATATGAGGACTTTTAAGTTTTTAATTCCAGTTTTGATTTTAACTCTTTCCTTTGAAATCTCACCTGCTCAGGGATATCTGACAGACCAAAGCCGGGAAAGATCTGACTTTCAATGGCCGGAAGGGAAAAAGATGGCCTTAAGCCTGACTTTTGATGACGCCCGGCTCTCACAGATCGATAATGGCATTCCGTTGCTTGATAAATATAATGTAAAAGCTACATTTTATGTCTCACGGAACAATATGCTCCAAAGGCTTGACGGATGGAAGCAGGCTGTAAGGAACGGACACGACATAGGCAATCATGCACTGCTCCATCCCTGTACAATTAATTATGGCTGGCCCCAGGAGGCAGCACTTGAAAACTATGATCTTAACAGAATGCTGGCAGAGCTTGATTCAGCCACTCTTGTAATAAATGATCTTCTTGGAATAAGGCCTTATTCTTTTGCATATCCCTGCGGGCAGACATTCGTAGGCAAAGGTGTTAACCTTAAAAGTTATATCCCTATTGTTGCATCCATGTTCGAATCGGGAAGGCTTTGGCTCAGCGAGGGCCCCAACGATCCTGTATATTGCGACATGGCACAGCTTACCGGAATGGAACTTGACGGAAAATCCTTTGATCAGATCAGAACACTGATCGAATCAGCCGGTAAAAAAGGAAGCTGGCTTATTCTTGCCGGTCATGAGATTAACAATGAAGGACACCAGACATCATTGCTTTTAACCATTGAGGCAATCTGCCGTTATGCTGCTGATCCCTCTAACGGAATATGGATAGACAATGTACACAATATCGCTTCCTATATCAGGTCAAAAAGGGGGCAGGCAGAATTTTCAGAACCACCACTTTACAAAAATCCATTATTCCCTGTTGAACAGAGAGTTAATGACCTCGTCGCGAGAATGACACTTAAGGAGAAGGTGGGACAGATCAATATTCCGACATGTTATACTATGGATCTGGGATATGGCCTGAGTGAAAAGAAAAGATATCTGTGGGATGATCCTACCGGTGAAGCAAGGGAAAAACAACTTGAGGGTGTTAGGAAATGGACAGAAGGTGTTCATAACGAAATACTTGGGCCCGGCGGGGGATTCTTCACCCTATCCGACAGACTGATTCATGAAGGGACAAAAAGACAGGCGGAAGTAATGAATGAACTTCAGAAAATTGCTGTTGACAAGACACGCCTTGGAATTCCTTTGCTTCAGATCGAGGAGGGAACACACGGTTTAATGTGCCCCGGAGGTACGGTATTCCCTGAAGGCCTTGCAATAGGGGCCACATGGAACAGGGATCTGGTAAAAAAAATATATTCGGCTGCAGCCAGGGAAGGAAAGTCCATCGGGGTCCACGGCTTATGCACTCTTGTGATTGAACCCAACAGGGATCCGAGAATGGGAAGGAATGAAGAAGGATACAGTGAAGATCCTTACATGTGCTCGCAGATTGCGTCTTGCATCGTTGAAGCTGTTCAGGGAAATGATATCTCAGCTCCCGGCAACCTTATCGCTTTCCTGTGCCATTATCCGGGACAGAGTCAGCCTTCAGGAGGACTCGAGCGTGGCGCAATGGAGATTTCCGACAGGAAATTAAGGGAGGTTTTTCTTCCGCCCTGGGTTGCAGGCATAAAAAAATCAGGAGCTCTGGGTGTGATGGCAACATATCCGGCAATAGACGGTGTTGCTGTCCACAGCTCCGAGAAAATGCTGACAAAAATACTCCGTGAAGAACTGGGCTTCAAAGGAATTGTCCTTGGAGAAGGGGGCGGACTGAGCACAATCGTGACGGAAAGGCACGCTGCAAACCAGAAAGATGCAGGTATCCTTGCAATCAAAGCCGGACTTGATATCGGGATATCAATTGAGGATGCCTATATGGGAGCACTTATTGAAAACGTTCATAATGGAAAGATTTCGGAAAAAGATGTCGATCTGGCTGTGGCAAGGCTGCTGAGATTGAAATTTCAGCTTGGATTATTTGAAAATCCCTATGTGAATGTTGAAAATGCCGTAAAGATTGTCAATTCGGAAGAACACAGGGCTCTGGCATTGCAGGCTGCCAGGGAAGGTATAGTGCTTCTTAAAAATGAAAAGAACATACTCCCCCTTAAAAAGAACATCAGATCAATTGCTGTCATTGGCCCTGCAGCTGATGCTCCGGTTGATCAGCTTGGCGATTATCACCCACAGACAGTTCCCCAGGAAGTTGTCACTGTCCTCAAAGGGCTCAGGAATAAATTATCACCCTCTGTTAAAATAACGTATGTGAAAGGATGCGAAGTTATCGGCAATAAGGTCAATGAAATTGAAAAAGCCAGAAAGGCGGCGAGAAATGCTGATGTTGCCGTAGTTGTGATCGGTGAGGCAGGATATGTAACCAACGGTGAAGGCAGGGACGTTGCAAACCTCGATCTTACAGGCCTCCAGGAGGATCTGCTGAAGGCTGTTTATTCCTCAGGTACCCCGACGATAGCAGTGCTGATAAACGGAAGGCCTCTTTCAATCCGGTGGGCATCCGAGAACATCCCGGGTATAGTTGAGGCCTGGATGTGCGGCGAACAGGGAGGAAATGCAGTCGCAGATGTTCTTTTCGGCGATTATAATCCCTCTGGTAAGCTTCCTATAACCGTTCCCCGGCATTCAGGACAATACCCTTTCTACTACAATCATTCGGCCACCAGGGAAAACACGAAATATGTCGACATGCCAGGCACGCCCCTGTATCCTTTCGGATATGGGCTGAGCTACACTTCATATGAATACAGCAACCTGCAGATCACTCCGAAGGAGATCAATAACAGGGGTGATGTGGAAATAACAGCGGACATCAAAAACATAGGAAAAGTAAAAGGGGAAGAGGTCGCCCAGCTGTATATAAACGATGTAATCTCTTCAACGTCAAAGCCCGTAAAGGAGCTTAAGGGCTATGAAAAGATATCGCTTGAACCGGGAGAACAGAAAAGCGTAAGATTCAGGCTCACACATGAGGATCTTTCGCTGTTCGACAGGAATATGAACATTGTTGTGGAGCCCGGGACTTTCAGGATTATGGTCGGCAGTTCCTCAAATGACATCAGGCTTCAGGGAGAGTTTGTAGTAACTGAATGATTTTTAGCAATAAAATCTGCGAATATCTGCGAAATCTGCGGGAAACGAAGAAAATTCTCCCGCAGATTACGCAGATTAACGCAGATTAATGCA
>CAZTDW010000294.1:0-4350 GCA_964611835.1 uncultured Rikenellaceae bacterium
TCCCAAAACTGATAAATGCTGATTACTATTCCCCTTTTAATCTTGCTTTGTCGGCAGACGGAAAAACACTTTATATTGTCGCTGAAGAAGCCAATGCCCTGCTTGTGGTTGATACGGAAAAAAAGAAGGTGATCCATAAAGTCAGGGTTGGTAACCAGCCACATACGGTTATTCTCGACAAGGAAGAAAAATATGCATATGTAAGCAATCAGTGGGCGGATAATTTATTTGTGATCGACCTTAAGGAAATAAGTGTAATTGATACACTTAAAACAGGACACGGCCCAGCCGGGCTGGCACTTAGTTCTGACGGCAAATTTATCTATGTTGTCAACTCATATAGTAATGATATATCGGTTCTTAACCTTAGCACCGGGAAAGAATGGAAAAGACTTACAGCTGGAAACAACCCTACAGGGATCAGAATTTCACCTGACGGCAGCAGATTGTACGTGACCAGCAGAAGGGCCAACCTTGTTCCATACGGAGAACCGGTTGTTTGCGAACTGACTGTTATCGATGATCATTCTAGGATAATAGCCGCAAGGGAGGATATGAATTCCGCCTACATGCTTGAGAACATCGAGTTCACTCCCAATGGAGAGTTGGCCGTTATTCCCCTGATAAGACCCAAAAACCTTGTCCCTTCAATACAGGTGGAAAAGGGTTTTATGATGACCAACGGGATGGCAGTCATTGAGCAGAAACCCGGAGGACGAATAATCCAGCTTCTGCTCGATGAGCCAAATGAATACTTTGCCGATCCTTTCGATATTGCAATCACTCCTGACGGTAAACGGGCATTTGTATCACATGCGGGTGTTGACAGGATCAGCGTGGTTGACCTTGATTCATTGCGTGCGTTTATAAGCGGGATACCAAATGATAAGCTTGAATATTATTCAAATCATCTTGGGGTAAGCAGCAGGTACGTGATAAAAAGGATCGTTACGGGAGCCAATCCAAAGGGAATGGTTATATCTCCTGACGGGAAGAACCTTTATGTGGCAGAACATCTCGAGGACAGGATAGCAGTGATCAGCACGGAGAGTCTGGAAACGATAAATACAATCGATCTGGGAGGGCCGCGCAGAATGACAGTTGCAAGACATGGGCGGAAAATACTGAACAATGCAAAAGGAACATTCCAGACCCAGTATTCCTGCTATACATGTCATCCCGACGTACATGAGGATGGCCTTGTATATAACATGGCTTCCAAGGATATGGGCCGTAACCTGGCAAACACCCAGTCGTTACGTGATATCGGAGATACTCCACCATTCAAATGGAATGGAAAGAACCAGACAATATATAAGCAGGATGGCATGAGATTTTCCACAGTGCTTACAAGAAATGAGCCTTTCAGCTATAAGGAACTCGATGCACTGGTAGCATACATTGTTACCGGAATACCCTATCCTCCCAACCTGCTTTATAATCCGACAGGAGAACTGAATGCCATGCAGCTCAGGGGGAAAGCCCTGTTTGAACGTACTCATGACAATATGGGCAGGGAGTTACCAGAAAAGGGCAGGTGCATAACCTGCCATCCGCCTCCTTACTTTACGAACAAAAGTTTTGAGGACGTGGGATCCCTTCTTGCAAGTGATGATTCAATGCTTTTTGATACTCCTCATCTAAATAATATTTATGCTTCTCCGCCTTATCTGCACCACGGTCTTGCTCTCTCGCTTGAGGAGATCTGGACAGTATATGCCCATAAGGATACTCACGGCGCTGTTAATGATTTCACAAAGATCCAGCTTAATGAGCTGATTGAATATCTGAAATCAATCAGAGGCCCTGAGCATTATTCGGATGAAGCTAAGAGAAATAAAGTTTTGCAGGCAAAAATTATTAATCGCTAACCATTGACTTGTATGAAAAACCTCTTGAAAAACAAATTCTTAAGATATGGCATGTTGGTGTTAATCATTGCCGGTGCAGGCATCCTGGGTCTCAGTAAAAGCAGGAAGTCCCTCCTGAAGATAAAAGCCATGAAATGGCCGAGATGGCTGATTTTACCACTATTGAGTCGCGGGAAAAGGAATCAAGACCGGGTAATATCTCAGAAGGGATACCGGTATATGGCAATTGGAAGACCTTTACGAAAGAAGATGGTCTTCCCGACGATAAATGCTATGCCATAAGAATCGATAGTGAACGGAAGCGTGTCCTTGTCGGAACGCATCACGGCCTGGCGGTCTATCAGGACGGTAAGTGGACCAATTATACCACAAAGGACGGACTGGCGCATAATGGCATCGTATCTATCGATATAAGCGTTTTAACAGGCGATGTCTGGATTGGAACTCTGGGAGGGCTAAACCGCTGGTCGGGGGAAAAATTTGAAACCTTTAACCAGTTCAATAGCGGAATGCCCAACGATTTAGTTTACAACGTCTATTGCTTTGGGAAAGATGTCTGGTGTGCTACCGGAGGTGGTGCGGGCCATTATGACACTCAAACCAAACAGTGGGAAATATTCACAGAACAGAATGCCCCAATGCATGAACCATGGACCTATGCTCTCTCAGCAGGTGATGGTAAGGTATGGATCGCAGCGTGGGGAGGCGGCGTGATTGAATACAATACAATGACAAAACATTTCCGCGACTACGTTGATCCTGACGGCTTCATGGAAATAGATCTTCAACCGGATGATGGTGTGATTCACGACATTACGACTGCAACATCATATTCAGACGGTATTTTATGGGTATCAACCTACTTTGGTATGAGCCGTTACGACGGAAAGAACTGGAAAGGCTTTTTTGATCATGACAGCGGCCTGGCCAGCAATTTTATTAACTTCCTCAGAGCTGAGCGCAATGTGGCTTTTATCTGCAGTGATAACGGACTTAGCTGCACTGATGGAACTTTTTGGGTGACCTATAAAAAGTTCGATAACAGCACTGATGGTAAAGCCATAGTTAAAGAAGGAAATACCCTGATCAGGGAAGTACCTTTATCACCATCAATATCACATAATTTCATTATAGGTGTTGATGCTGAAGATGATGAATTATGGGTTGCCACATCCAAAGGTGTCTGCAGGGGAAAGCTGCTCAATTAAATCGATAATTAAAAAATATATGCCGTGAAGACAAATGCCGTAATGACAAATAACGTGATAACAAATGATCAGTTATTAATTGACCTGACAAAACTGACTCCGGGTGAGCATGATGAAATGACAAAACTTGGAATACTTGCAGACAACAACCTTGTAAGGGACTATAAATATCCTTACGTTCACCTCAACCGTCCTCCGATAGAAAAATTTTCCGTTCATGCACCACGGGTGATAAATGAAGCCTATGATTATAAAAAACCATCATCTTTTACCCGTGCACTACGTCTGGATTTCGGAGGATACAAGGTATTGCTCATCTCAGGAACCGCCAGCGTCAACGAGGAAGGCAAGGCCGAGCACATAGGTGATTTCAGGGCTCAGACCTGGAGAACCTACCGGAACATTACAAATCTTCTTGCTACCGAAGGCATGACGTGGCATGATGTGGTGAGGACCACGAATTACCTGAGGGATATCGAAAGGGACTACGATGATTTCAACAGGATCAGGACATCGTTCTTCAGATGGATGAACCTCGATCCCCTGCCTGCAAGCACAGGCATTCAGGCCAGGTTATGCTGGGAAACCCTTCTTGTTGAAATTGAGACATATGCAATATGTAAAATTAATTAAATTCATACTTTTTAATTATGAAACCAAAGTTATTGATCCTGATAAGTTTCACTTTGTTGTTTTTAATATCGTCTTCAATAATTAAAGGACAGACTCAGCCTTCAAACTATGGAGACATACCAGATGACCTGGTTGGTTATGATAAGTATCAAAAAGCTTATAAATATCATTTTCTTAAACCAACATATTTTTACGGAGCAGGACGTGAAATTCCCGAACCAAAGGATCTTAAGGAAGTAAGACTTGGTTTTCTGGGACCTTTGGAAGGATCTATCCTCCAGCCTTTGGGTATCCAGATGATGCAGGGTGCACAGCTGGCGATAGAAGAGGCCAATAAAAAGGGGGGGTATAAAGGTATCCCTTTTAGACTCATGATACATAATGACTTTGGACTCTGGGGTGCTGCAGCAAATGAGGTTGTCAAGATGGACGACGAAGGCGTTTGGGCATGGATTGGAACCATTGATGATATTAATTCCCATGTTGCCATCAGGGCATCTCTGAAGCTTGAGATACCTACAATAAGTCCTGGAGATCCAGATCCTACTTATACTGAAACAAACATACCATGGGTTCTGCGAAATATTCCTGACGACAGGCAAAGTAGCTATGCTCTGGTTAAAGAAATTTATGTAAAT
>CAZTDW010000295.1:0-4326 GCA_964611835.1 uncultured Rikenellaceae bacterium
CAACGAGCAGACAAAATGAAATGAAAGAATCCCTTTTCGGATTTATCAGCAGCAATAGCAGAAGACCAAGGATTATTTCTCCGATCACAATTACCGGCGACAGCCAGTTCAGATATCCGAGACCATACTGACTTATCAGGTTGCTGAAACCCGCAGTATCGATTACCTTGCCAATTCCCGAAATCAGGAAGAAAATTCCCACAATTACCGCATAAATATTCAGGATCTTCTTGTCAAACATTTAACCTTTGTCAGTGATTACAGTGCTGACGCCGCACTCTAAATTAAACATACACGTGCTTATAAATAGTGACGAATTTAACAAAATAAGGTTGTGAGGCTGTCTTATAAGCAATTAAATTAGCTTTGCTTTCCCTGGTCATTGTTCCAACCTTTGTTATCCTTTGTTTTTTAACTCTTTATGTTTAAACACTAAGGAGCCAAAGGTAACACAATGGGACTCAAAGGGCTTTAGATACAACCTGCAACTTTTTAA
Organism: uncultured Rikenellaceae bacterium; assembly: GCA_964611835.1. Taxonomy (GTDB): domain Bacteria; phylum Bacteroidota; class Bacteroidia; order Bacteroidales; family VadinHA17; genus LD21. Next base: position 497 of record CAZTDW010000295.1, read on the forward strand.
GAGAACTGCACTTGTTATTAACATGCAGGATTTAATGCAGCGCCGGTACTTTATCAGCTTTTTGACCGCTGATCATCAATATTAACAGCACTTCCTGAAAACCTGTTGTTTTCGAGCGTGATCCTCTGTGCTTCCGCACTTATCCTTATTCCGGTGCTCTGAGGGCCTCCCTGAGTATTTTCAATCAGGCACCCGCTCACCGTTATGTCGTTTGTTTTCCACTGGATGTCGATGCCAAAACCATTACCATCTTTACCATTGTTTCTTATGGTACACTTTTCGACTATATTCCTGTCGCCCGTCCGGTATTCATTTTCCTCCCTGCGGAAGAGTATTCCAACCTCTTCATTATCTTCTATTATGCAATTGCGCAGAATGTTGTCGGTATCGCGATGGCCGAAATTGACCCCGTATTTCTTGTTTTCCGAAGCTATGCAATCTTCTGCAATACCAAAGCAGGCGCCCCAGCACCAGAAAAATCCCTGACTGTTGCCTTTTGAAGTACACCGCTTAAAAACAGGCCTTTGCGAGCCGCTTCCAGGATGGTAGCCGAGATCATAGTTGTTCAATGAATGGCAGTCTTCAAAATGAATATCATCGCAGACCTGGAAGCTGAAACCATCACCGTTGTAATTGCGGGCTGTCACATTCCTGAATGACCAGTTGTCACAGTACTGCATGAATACTGCTGCTGCATAGTTATCATTCACCCGCTCATTCTCTGAACGATTGCCGTCGAGGACTATGTCCTCAACCTTTACATCATTAACATTCAGGGCATGGATTATCGAGAACCTTGTGGTTGCACGTGCATCATCCATTGGCCAGAAGTTTTTCTCAGTACGCCGGTCGAGGAACAGGATGTTGTCTTTTATTGCCGTGATCGTGAAAAGGAATACCTCCTGGTCGTTTTTTCTGTCGGCGCTGAGGGCCAGGCCTCCTCCTGCCATGAATCCTTTTGGATCCTCAACCTGTACGCAGTATTCATACCAGTCGGCTTCACGAATTATTTTGCTGCTGACGCTACGCGATTTGTGAAGGATGGTTTTCTCTCCCGATCCCTTTATTGTCACACCGGCTCTCGGGAACAATGAATTGCGCATTTCATAGGTACCCGGAAGAATATGTACGGTGCCTCCGCCAAGCTGGGCAACATAATCGACTGCAGCCTGAAGGATCTTATTGTCCTTACCCTGAAGGTCCCCTTCGCCCTGGCCTACTGTTACAGTTACCGGAGCTTTTATACGCAGAGGACGCATGGTGCTGAAATCGTGTTTAAGGGCATCCTTGTCAGGCGCTGCAGGCTCCGTAACAAGATTTTCAGGGTTCGAAGCTGATCCAGGGTTAATCAATCCTGTAACTACGTTATTCTGCAGCTCATTTTCCTGGGCAGAAGTAATAACGGGCAGGACGGATGCTCCGGCACCGGTTATCACTGCTTTTTCTATGAATTTTCTTCTGGAGAGTGGATTCATATCGGGAATTTTTGTTTGATTTACTTATTAAAACAACCTCATAAATTTACAAATTTATGATTCATAAGAAGGTATTGAAATTTACTATAGATTACTTCCCCTGTTTATGTTTGTACATTCCCGATAATTACATCTGAAATAGTCCATTATCGCGGCCGGTGGTATATCGTTTCGTTACATCCCGGACTGGATGGGATCAGGATGGCCCGTCTGAGATGGATCGAGGATCATTAATAGTCTCCTCAGACTTTCTTAAGCACTTTATACAACTCCTGGATCTGATTGTTAAGGTCATTCAGCAGCCGGTGATTCTGGTCGACAAAACGTGCTGTCACATACAGTGTATACAGTTCAAGGTTGTCTTCAACACTCTTCAATCCTGTATCCCTGATGAATTCCTCCTTGAATTCATTGAACCTGTTGCGCGTACCGATAAATGCCATAATAATATTTTTTAAAGTTAAATATTGCTTTAGCTGTCAATACAGTTTCAGATAAATATAGCAAAAATTAGTTTTCATATATTTTGATACATGTGACCATATTTCAGGAACTTTTTCAATCAGATTATTTTCTGAGGCCTGCAAAACAAATCTCCGAAAAAGGAAATACCTTTAGTTAATTATTCAATATATCTCAGATGGAAAAGGAAACAAAGATAATCTGCCCCAATTGCGGTGCAGAGCTTGACGTAAACAGGATACTGTACCACCAGCTTGAAGATGACCTGAGAAAAAAATTCAACAGTCAGCTTAATGAGGAGCGGAAAAAATTCGAGAATCAGATGGAAGCCCTTGACAAAGAAAAACTGCATCTGGACGATGAGAGGAAGGCAATGAACTCAAGGATTGCAGAATCAGTTGCACTCCGGCTGAAACAGGAAAAGGAACTGCTGGAAGCCAACCTCAGGAAAACGATAGCTGATGAGGAATCCGAGAAATTTGACCTGCTTCAGAAGGAACTGGGGGAGAAGTCTGAGAAGCTGAAGGAATTCAACAAGGCAAAAGCTGAGATCGAAATGCTCAGGAGGGAAAAAGATGAGATTAAGGAAGCCCTGGAAGCTCAGATGCAAAGATCCCTCAATGAAAAGCTTCAGGAAGAAAGGGAGAGGATCAGAAAGGCTGAGCAGGAAAAGAACGAGCTGGTGATCCGTGAATTGCAGAAGAAGCTGGAAGACCAGAAGAATCTGACTGAGGAGATGAAGCGCAAGCAGGAACAGGGGTCAATGCAGTTGCAGGGCGAAGTGCAGGAGCTGGCCATTGAAGAATGGCTGGCAACAAATTTCCCGCTTGATACAATCTCTGAAATCAAGAAAGGAGCACTGGGTGCCGACTGTATCCAGATTGTCAATACTCATTCGAGGGTAAACTGCGGTTCAATTTATTATGAAAGCAAAAGGGCAAAGAATTTCAGTCCGGAATGGATCGAAAAATTCAAATCCGACATGAGGGCTAAAGGTATTAATGTTGGAATTCTTGTTACGCAGGCATATCCCAAAGGGATGGAACGTATGGGGCTGGTAGACGGAGTATGGGTCAGCAGTTTTGAAGAGTTCAAGGGATTAAGCGCCGTCATCCGTGAATCGGTAATACGGATAAGTGAAGTCTCAGCAAGTCAGGAAAATAAAGGTGACAAGATGGTTATGCTTTACGATTTCCTTACAAGTCCGGAATTTAAATCACAGATTGAGGCCATTGTCGAGGGGTTTACTGCAATGAAAGCAGACCTGGAATCGGAAAAGAGGGCCATGATGAAGATCTGGAGCGCCCGCGAAAAGCAGATTGACAAGGTTATTACCAACACAACTTCAATGTATGGGTCTATCAAAGGCATCGGGGGTATGGCAATAGGGACCATACGTTCATTGGAGCTGGGGGACGGAAAAGAGGACAGCTGATCAGAATTACAGCGAATTTTGGAACCAAGGTGAATTAAATAAAGATTCTTAGGCGAAGTTTTAAATACCCTCCTTTTTCAACTCATCCGTTTTCTGATTACGGACCATGTTTCAGTTATAAGAAAGCTCTCTTCCATATAGCTGACCATTTTTTCAAATCTTTTATATGGAACAGAGAAAGTAAGCACATTTTCAGGCACACACGGTCTGGCTGAAGGATCAAACATCCCGATGACGGCCCTTTGTCTTTCAGATTTGCTTTCAAGATATGGATAGTAAACTATTGATCCGCAGCCTGCAGCAAAAGGTGTGAATGTACCGTTTGGCTCCGACTGGTCAAAATTGGCAAGTGTAAACAGTCCGGATAACACATCGGGTGCAGCAAAGAAGATCACAACATCAGGTGTAATAGTTAGTACTTGATCTGACAGTAGGGCATTTTTCACTAACCATTTACC
>CAZTDW010000296.1:0-4311 GCA_964611835.1 uncultured Rikenellaceae bacterium
GTCATTTCGACTCCTGATCACTGGCATGCGCTTCAGACCATCCATTCTGTTCAGGCAGGCAAGGATGTTTATGTTGAGAAACCCGTTTCAAAGACAATCGAGGAAGGCCGTGCAATGATAAAGGCAGCCGCGGCATCAAGGCAGATTGTCACAGTGGGACTGAACCGTCGTGCTGCGCCTACCTTCCTGAAGCTGGCAGCAGACATTCCTTCAGGCAAGATTGGAAAGGTCACATTCGCCAGCGCATGCCATGTGAGCAATATGTATCCATCAGGTATCGGCAAGCTGATGGCGGAGAACCCGCCCCGCGACTTTGACTGGGATGCCTGGCTGGGCCCGAGAGCCTACAGGCCATATCAGTACAATATCGCCCCGTATATGTTCAGATGGTGGGAGGACTATGCAAACCAGATCTCCAATAACGGGATCCACTACCTTGACCTTATACGATGGATGCTTGGCGAAACTGCTCCTGTATGGATCAGCGCAGGAGGCGGAAAGTATGCGGTGGATGACGACCGCACAATTCCAGACACCATGCAGGCAACTTTCGAATTTGCATCGGGATCGATAGTATCGATAAATATTGTTGAAACCAGTTCGGGAAGCTTTATCCCTTACGGATTCATTGAAATGCGCGGAACTAAAGGCACACTTCTGACAGGAGAGAATGATTACCGTATTGTTCCTGCCCGGCCGGGACAATTTCAAACGTGGGAAAAACTGATGGATGCCGAATCGGTAAATCTGGAGAAGGAGAATTCCGAGCTGCTAAGCGACGGAAGTTACCGCAACAGCACGGCAAACATGGTTCGTAACTTCCTTGATTGCATTAAATCACGGCAAAAGCCTTATTGTACGCTTGAGGAAGGCCATCGCTCCACAAGCCTTGCCCACCTGGCTACCATTGCGATGCTTACGAATGAGAAACTCAGATGGGATGCCGGTACCGAAAAATTCACAAACAGCGACAAAGCCAATTCGATGCTGGGTTATGAGTACAGAAAACCTTATAAACTATAAGAGATGAAAATCTTAAGGAAAAGACTTACGGCTCTGTTCCTTGCCGTTTCCCTGGCAACCGGATTACCCGGATTCAGCCAGAAAGCAGGCGAATCATTTGAAGAGTTTGAGCTGGCGAGAACCGATTCATATGCAAGTCAGCTGGAGGATTATCTTGCTGATTACCTTGTTAATCAATATGATACCCGTTCTGAAGAGTTCTGGAACCGCGATTATTCATCCATCGATGCTTTCCTTCGGAGCGTTGAGCCCAACAGGTCGAGATGGAAATCAGTTGTGGTGAAACCTCCGGTCCTAACAAAAACCGGCTCACTTGCAAGAAAACCTTATGATATCGAAGGGATCAGCGCGGAGTGGATTGAACTTCCGCTTGGTCCCCTGACAGCCCAGGCAATCCTCGCCTTCCCCGTGAATGAAGGCAACAAAAAGTTGCCTCTCATAATTGTTCAGCATGGTATAGGGAGCACACCGGAAACAACTTTCCGGGGAGGTGATTACCATGCCTATGCCAAAGAGCTTCTTGAGAAAGGTTTTGCAGTGCTCGTTCCTATGAATCTGCGTTCAATAGAGAGGAGGAACAGGATTGAGAGATTATGCCGGCTGGCGGATGTAAGCCTGCCAGGCATTGAACTGGCAAGGGTTCAGCATCTGCTTGATGTGGTCCTGGAAGATCAGCGCATCGATCCTGAAAGGATTGGGATGTGGGGATTGTCGCTCGGAGGACTGGCAACGATGTTCTGGATGCCCATCGAGCCAAGGATAAAAGCAGGGGTGGTTTCCGCATGGTTCAACCACCGGAGGAACAAAATGGTGATCCCTGACGACCGGTATTCATGTTTTCTCGTAACCCAGGAAGAACATGCATTCTTTTCAGGATGGCTTACAGAGTTTACAGATCACGACGTGGTATCACTGATATGTCCACGTCCACTGCTGATACAGCACGGCAAAAAGGACAGGATAGCACACTGGCCTCAGGTAATCAGTGAGTTCGATGTTGCCAGAACACATTATGACAAGCTTAATGCGGGTGACAGGATAGAGATGTATCTTCATGAAGGAGGCCATGAAGCCATAATTGAAAGCGGCGTCGGATTTCTTTCAAAGTGGCTTAAGCCATAATTTATTCCCGGATCCGTTCTTTGCAGCCTTTCAGGCATACCACGGACGATCGCGGTTTATTTTGGAGCTGAAAATATCGTGGGCTATGTTTGCATTTTCGATAACCTGAAAATCAAACATTCCTACGCAGGCAAAGTCTGCTCCGCTTTCGAAAGCGTAACGGATGCCGTCTTCAGGCTTAATGGCGCCGGCTGCAAGTACCTTGTAAGCGATCCATGGTGTATTGTTTTCCCTGAAGAAACCAGCTGTATCTTTATCTGACATGCACCATATATTGTCATGGGCCATATTATGGTCCTCTCCATCCAACGGCAGCTCAGGATTTGCGGGATCAACGGGTGTGGCCGACCAGTAATTATGGTGATGGTATGTCTTCATGATGAAATCAGGCTTTATACCATTCTCCACACAAGCCTGGGGAACCCTTAGAGAATGTGCAGCAGTGCCTGCAATAAGTCCCTGCCCCTGAATGTATTCAATGGGTTTTCGCAAATATTCGATATTCTTTTCAAAAACTACCTTGTCGGCAATTCCGCCCTGGATGAATGCCCCGATCGCACCATGATCAATCGCCTTCCTTACATTTGTGAAATCATCCTTGTCGGGATATGTCTGAGCCAGCCATTGTACCTTACCTCCCCTCTGCCAGTATTTTTCCATTATCCTTATTGTGTTGTCGTCGCACCTGAAAATAGCCGTATTAATTCCGCATGCCTCGCAAAGCCAGAGTGTCTCTATTACCTTTTCATCGGTGAAATATTTCTTAAGCCAGGTTGAGACGTAAATCAGGTCTCGTGAATGGGCAAACCCGCTGATCAGGTTGCCTCCTATCATGATCCTGCTTAGCGGGATTTCCTTTATCTTTCCCTGGGGAACCTGACCCTTCAGTTCGCTTATCGAATAATCCTTTCCCAGGATCAGCGAAGCACTGCTCACAGCATCGCTCTTTTTGGCCAGGTTATCTTCCTCGAAGCTGAACCAGCCTCTGTTTTTTGCCATCCCAAAAAAGACAGCACCGAAAAGCGGGACAACAGCAAGATTTTTGATCAGCTCACGCCTGGATGTGTCATATTCTTCAAGGATCTCATGATTATCCTGTGGCGGAAATTTTTGGTCTTTCCTCCTGGAATGGGAATAAGAGATCCATCGCTGTACGCTCCACAGGTAACTGGCGGGAAATGCTGCTATGATCACAAGCGCTATCGCCTCTATCAGATTGTAATTGATTAAATAGAAATGACTTGTGGAGGGAATTGAGGAAGGCATGAATGGTGGGTTTGCCACATAGTAAAGCATCAGGAGCAGCGCTCCTGCGATAGATGCGGCACGGGTAAATATCCCCACAAAGAGGCAGATACCTATGACGACCAGTCCCCATACATTCAGGAAATCTACTATACTCAGCGCTGTACTGTTGCCTATGATCCAGTGAAAAAATCCGGAAAAGAGCCATTTCGACTCCATCAGGAATGAAGCTGATGACCAACCGGGATTGAGCACTTTGGCAAGTCCTTCATATAGAAAGTGCCATCCGATGACAATTCTTAAGATGGTAAACATCCATTTCGTCAGTTCTTTTGAGATCTTCATATCTGATTTTTTTGTTTTTACTTAAGCAGTTATCATTTTCTGGTCGGGTCTGACCCGATTTATTTTCTATGAGTTTACACATCTCTGTATCTTCAGTACTGCCTGGGCGAAAAGTTCCATATCCTGTTTTGTTCCAAGCATCGCGTTCTGAAAGATCCATACAGCCTCTTCATGGCACGCCTTTTCCGTTACGGGGCAGTGAACCTTTGAATAATCCACCTCTTCGGGGATAGCATAGCACATAAAGTTCTTCTGCTGGAATAGAGGCTGCCTGTACAAGGGCTGCGGGTATCCCATGAAACAGGGAACACCCTCGGCAGCAAGCATCTGTGCAAAATCACGCTTGGGAAGATTGCTGAATTTTGATTTATCATATTTGAAAATATAAATATGATAGCTGTGAAGTGTTTCTCCTATGCCCCTGTCAAGCGGTTTAATACCGTCGATCTTTTCCAGGAGGGAATTAAGGTATGTCCCGTTATCGTGACGGATTTTTGTCTGTTCCTCAAGCCGTTTCAGCTGGCTCAGCAGAAGCACCGACTGCAGTTGTGTCATTCTGTAATTGCACCCCAGGAA
>CAZTDW010000297.1:0-4297 GCA_964611835.1 uncultured Rikenellaceae bacterium
ACAGGCTCAACGGGAGGGGCTTCAACTTTGAGAGGATCGACCGGTGATCCGTTCTTATAGAACCGGAAATCGAGATGCGGTCCGGTGGAAAGGCCCGAGCTTCCCACATAGCCGATGACATCACCCTGTTTTACATAAACTCCCGGCGCTATACCGCCGGCAAACCGGCTCAGGTGCAGATAGGCCGTCGAATACACGCTGTTATGCACAATCCTGACCATTCTTCCCGAACCTCCCTGATAGCTGGCCTGAGTCACCCGGCCATCGCCGATTGAATGGACAGGAGTACCCACAGGAGCAGCGTAATCCACACCATGATGAGGTCTGCGTATCCTTAGTATAGGATGAAGCCTCGATGATGAGAACCGGGATGAAACCCTTGAAAACTGAAGAGGAGCTTTAAGAAAAGCTTTCCGCAGGCTGTTACCGTCGGAATCATAAAAGCTCTCCCTGCCATCCTGTATAAAAGGTATTGCATAAACAGAGTTTCCATAGCCTGAAAAGCTTGCACCATATATTCTTCCTGCTCCCAGAGATTTCTGATCAATGGACATTTCTTCATAAATAACCTTGAAAGTATCACCCTTCTGCAATCCGAAGAAATCGATGCTCCAGGCATATATTTCAGACAATTCCACAACCAGGGAGGGATGCAGGCCATTTTTCAGCATCGCATCCCATAATGATGTCTCAATCGTAAGTGAGGAGTACCTGATCTCTTTTTTTATCTCCTTGTCGTACCTTGTTATATTGAGAGAATCGCTGAAGCTGAATATATAACATGTTGTCGGATCATGTTCATAAACCATGTATCTGGCCCTGGCTGTGCTGTCCCTTTCGCAGAAAAGCGTGAAATTATTACCGAACCTCATTTTACGGACATCAAAAACATGAGCAGAATTTGTCAGAACCTTTTCAAGGTCCTGGATTGAAACTCCATGTTGCACCAGGATTGATGAAAGGAATCCGTTACGTTTTATATGGCCCGGGACCAGATCAAAAGAATCGATCGGGATGCCATACATGAATGTTGCTTCCGGCAATTGTATATATGAAGCGGTATCTGCGGGTATCTGCTGCATAAATTCACCGGTACCTGCAGGGCGCTGGCAGGCAGCTGTGAAAAGAATAACAATTAAAAGGCAATGATATAGTGTCCTGTAAGGCATAAAAGCTTTGAAATTCTGCTATTTGATCACAACATTTACAATCTTGCCGGGCACCACAATCACATTTGAGGGAGACTTTCCGGCAAGCCATTTTTCAGCCCTTTCATCAGCCAGCACGGCTTTGACTATCTCATCCTTATCAAGGTCGGAGGGGAGCTCTGTTTTAAACCTCATTTTCCCATTAAATGAAACAGGATATTCGAAGACATCGGTTTTCAGATATTCTTCAATTACACCCGGCCAGGGTTCATATGCAAGAGTCATATCATGACCAAGCAGATGCCATAGTTCCTCACCAAGATGAGGAGCAAAAGGCGATAGTATCAGAACAAAACTGTTTGCTGTTTCCCGGGATACTTTTCCTTTCCTGTAGACAAGGTTCAGGAAAATCATCATTTCCGATATAGCAGTATTGAACTTAAGATTCTCAATATCCTCTTCAACTTTTCTGATGGTCTTGTGGAGCCCTTTAAGAATCTCAACGTCTTCCTTCCCCTCAAAAATGTTCTCATGATTTGAGAAGAACCTGTAAGTTCTTGCCAGGAAATTAAAAACGCCCTTCACATTTCTGTCATCCCATGGTTTCATTACATCAAGAGGCCCCATGAACATTTCATAAAGCCTCAGGGAATCTGCCCCGTACCTTTGGGTAACATCTTCAGGATTGACAACATTCTTAAGTGATTTTGACATTTTGGCAACGATCTGCCTTACTTCTGCACCGGTTTCGGTATTGTAGAACCTGCCATCCTTCTCCTCAACCTGATCGGCCGGTATTTTTGCGCCTGTTTCATTTTCGTAGGCAAATGCAAGGATCATTCCCTGGTTGAACAACCTGGTATAAGGTTCATCGGTTGATACGATCCCGAGGTCAAATAGTACTTTATGCCAGAACCGGCTGTAAAGAAGATGAAGCACGGCATGCTCGGCACCACCGATATAAAGGTCGACCGGCATCCAGTATTTTTCCTTTTCCTTGTCGAATATCTGTTCTTCATTATCAGGATCAATGAACCGCAGGTAATACCAGCACGATCCTGCCCACTGGGGCATAGTATTTGTCTCCCTTCTTCCCTTACGTCCATTCCGGTCTGTTACGTCAAGCCAGTCACCTGCGTTTGCCAGCGGCGATTCTCCGGTCTCCCCGGGCAGGAACTTTTCAAGTTCCGGAAGTTCAAGCGGGAGTTCCTTCTCGTCGACAAGGGTTATCTCACCATCTTCCCAGTGTATCACAGGGAACGGTTCTCCCCAGTATCTCTGCCGGCTGAAAAGCCAGTCACGTACCTTATAATTGATTTTTGCCTTTCCCAGGCCTTCAGATTCCAGCCATCCTATAATTTTGGAGATGCCCTCTTCCTTGTTCAGTCCGTTGATATCAATTCCCGTGGATGTGTCGGAAGAATTAATATACCTTCCATCCTCTGTCCAGCATTCTACTCCTCTTATAATCCGGTTTCTCTGTTCAGGATCGGCGACATCGGGATCCTGTATGCAGACTATGGGGAGTTCAAATTTCAGGGCAAATTCAAAATCCCTGGTGTCGTGTGCCGGGACAGCCATTATGGCTCCTGTACCGTATCCGGTAAGAACGTAATCAGCGATCCAAATCGGGATCTTTTTCCTGTTGACCGGATTGATCGCATACCTGCCGGTAAAAACCCCGGTCTTTTCCTTTGCCAGGTCAGTCCTGTCGAGATCCGATTTAAGGTTTGCAGCTCTGATATACTCGTTAACGCTTTCCCTGTGTTGGGGTAAAGTGATATTTTGGACAAGGCTGTGCTCGGGGGCTATTACCATATATGTGGCGCCGAACAAGGTGTCGGGGCGGGTGGTGAAGACTGTAAGGGTCTCTTCCATGCCCTCGATTTTGAAATCAACTTCAGCACCTGTCGATCTGCCAATCCAGTTGCGCTGCATATCCTTTATTCCCTCCGGCCAGTTAACCTCATCAATCCCTTTCAGCAGCCTTTCTGCATAAAGGGGAATGCGCAGCATCCACTGCTTAAGATTTCTCTTCTCGACGATATTGCCGCATTTCTCATGTGAACCGTCGTTCAGCACTTCCTCATTTGCGCAAACAATACGGCAGCTCGGGCACCACCACACCTGGGCATCGGCATAATAGGCAAGCCTTTTTGAGTCAATGTATTTCCTGGTTTCCCTGTCGCCCGATGAAAGGATCTCTTCAGGGATCTTCAATTCAGAGACGGGTCTTCCTTTCTGAAGGGTTTCATCAAACCAGGTATTGTAAAGCTGAATGAATATCCACTGAGTCCATCTGTAGTATTTTGGATCAGTTGTGTTTATCTCCTTGTCCCAGTCGTAGCTCAATCCCAGTTCTTTTATCTGCCTCCTGAAGGTATCGCAGTTATTCCTTGTCGTGACAGCGGGATGGGTTCCTGTTTGTATTGCATATTGTTCGGCAGGCAGTCCGAATGCGTCCCATCCCATCGGATGGAGCACATTGAATCCCTTCATTCTTTTGTGCCTGGCAAAGATGTCGGTTGCGGTATATCCTTCCGGATGCCCTACATGGAGGCCGGCGCCCGAAGGATAGGGATACATGTCGAGGACATAGCATTTTTTGGGATTTGTAAGGTCTTCAGGGGTTTTGAAGGTTTTATTTTCCTCCCAGTAGCGCTGCCATCTGGGCTCTATTTCTTTGAAGTTGTATTCCATTGGGTAATTAGTCTCCTGATTTATTCTGAGTTTACAGACCGATGACAGATAAGTTTTTATCAAAAGTCCTTTGATTTCCCCTTCGTGCTACCCTTTGAGTATCTTTGTGGTTAAACACAAGTCACTTAACCACTAAGGATCACTAAGGTTAGCACTAAGTCCACCAAGTATTAAGACTCGAACCAGATAATTTTATTAAAACCTCTACTGTCCCCGGACTTCTGCCTTCGGTTTACCCCCCACCCCCCCCCTAAAGGGGGGCTGAATAGCTGGTTGGTTTTGGTCACCGGTCATCAGTCATCGGTCATCTGTCATCCGTCAAGTTTGCGAAAATATAAAAACTTTGGCATTTAATTGTAAAACCGCTCTAATGGTTATATTTTTGCCGTCAAAGACCGGTCCCGTAGTTCAATGGATAGAATGACAGATTCCGGTTCTGTTGGTTGAGA
>CAZTDW010000298.1:0-4291 GCA_964611835.1 uncultured Rikenellaceae bacterium
ATGATGCTCATGCTCCGATAGAAACCCATACTGCCCTTGGTAAGATGGAAGGTGATAAACTGACAGTTTGGGCTGCCACACAAACTCCATTCGGCCTTCAGGACGGCATTTCAAGCGAATTTGGCATGCCGCTGGAAAAGATAAGGGTCATAACTCCTTTTGTCGGAGGAGGATTCGGAGGTAAAATTGCATTCCAGCAGGGTATTGAGGTTGCAAGACTTGCACGGTTGAGCGGAAAGCCGGTAATGCTCGTATGGACAAGGGAAGAGGAATTCTTTTATGATACATTCCATCCCGCCGGCGTTTACCGGGTTAAATCCGGAATGGATAAGGATGGGAAAATTAAAATGTGGGACTATAGGGTTTACTATGGCGGCACAAGGGGATCCGACACTATCTATGATGTCCCTCATTCCATGACGTCAAATTACGGCCAGAAAAAAGGGGCAGCGGCAATCCATCCGTTCTTTACCGGCGCCTGGAGAGCCCCCAATAATAATTCAAACACCTTTGCCAGGGAATCTCATATAGATATTATGGCCGCTTCTGCAGGCATTGATCCTCTTGAATTCCGTCTTAAAAACCTGAAAGACGAGAAAATGATTGACTGCCTCAAGGCTTGCGCCGACAAATTCGGATATGTTCCTGCAAAACTTCCGTCGGGAAGAGGAATAGGAATGGCATGCGGAACAGATGCGGGAACATGGGTCGCCCTTATGGCTGAGGTCAAAGTTGACAAAGATACCGGACATGTCAAGGTGGTACGTGTTACATGCGCTCAGGATATGGGACTGTGTGTCAATCCTCAGGGAACACTCCTGCAGATTGAAGGTTGTGTAATTATGGGGATGGGCTATGCTCTCTCTGAGGAGATCCTTTTCGATGGAGGGGTGATACATAACACCGGATTCGATAACTTTGCAATTCCAAAGTTTTCCTGGGTACCGAAAATTGATGCAGTGATCCTTGACAGAAAGGACAAACCTCCAAAAGGCGGTGGAGAACCTGCAATCATTGCAATAGGTGCCATAATTGCCAACGCAATTTTTGATGCTACTGGGGCCAGGATGTACAGAATGCCTATGACACCGGAAAGAGTGCTCGAGGCACTTAAGAAAGCCTGATATCAGGCCCTGTATGAAGAAGCTGTATCAAAAGACTAAGTTTCAACTGCGGAAACTTAACATTAAATACTTTTGATACAGCTTCTTTTCTTATGCTGATGTCTCAAATCGCCTTTTGGTTGACGACATGATGTTCTAAAGATACTTCTTCAGGAGCTCGATGCCTTTCTTTATCGCGTCACGGCCGCTCGATTCAATCCCGTACCACCCACGATAACCGCCATCCTTTGATATATTTATCATTTTTGCTGTCAGTTCTTCCGTTGGCTGATTCCGGTATGACATTCCGCCGGCGAAAGGAAGCATTTTAACCAGGTAATCAATATTGTCAAAATCAGCAGAAGGCTGACGCCAGTCGGGATAGCTGCCAAAATAAAGGCTATTCACCTCTTTGATCAGGGATACCATCCAGTCAGCATCATTTGAAACGCCTCCGTGATTTTCTATCAGGACACTGATTTTTGCAGGAACGGCATATTCAAGCAGCATCTGGTAGGTCTCAACAGAATGTTTAAGCGCTTCATCCTTGCTTATATTTTTCGGTCCCCTGCAGTTTGTCCTGATAGCAGTGCATCCCAGGAAATGAGCAATGTCGATCCACTTGCGGTGATTGATGTCAAACTGCTTCCGCTCCTCCTTTGTCGTGGAACAGCCATCTCCTTCATCGTCAACCATGATCAGTACCATTGTAACGTTGTTGTCTTCGGCGTTCTTTTTGAGACGCCTCAGATAGCCCTCTGTCGGGACTTCGAACAGCGTATTAACGAATTCAATACCGTTAAGTCCGAAGTCTTTCCTGGCAACTGAAGGAAAATCAAGTGTTTTCCATTTACCTGACTTAACCTCGTCAACAAGCGCCCATTGCGCAAGAGATATGTCATCCTTTATCATCCTTGGTGTCGGGGAGCTGACAGCTGATCCCAATGCTGATGGTGTAACTAATCCGGCTGCTCCCATGACCATGGTTTTTTCGATGAAACTTCTTCGTGAGATTTCATTCATATCAGTGATTTTTTTAAATTGATTGTTAAATAAATAACAGAACGCATTAAAGTTCCCATCCCGGGCGGTATTCCCTGGTCAGGTATTTATTCGCCTCAGGAACATTGGTTATCTTCATATTAACGGAATCGTATTCTACTTTCTTACCGGCCCTTAGTGCCACGGCTCCGAGCAGAATTGTCTCAGTCACCGGTCCGGCATAAATAAAGCTTCCCGGTGATTGTGTTCCGTTCTTAAAAGCATCGATCCATACATCATTGCTCCTGCGATCCCTTTCTTCCTCGTCTTCTTTTTTCAGATAATTCATTTTTGACTCAGGCAGGAGAATGGGATTTTCACCCCTGAAACCTGCCAGTATCTTTCCCCGGTCACCAACGAACATCATACCTTCAGGATCCAGCGATTTACCTGCTGCCCTGAGTTCATCGGGTACCAGTGGCTTGATACCTCCGTCATACCAGATAAGGTCAAATGGCGGGAGTGAAGGCTGAGCGGGGAATTGAAAGCGGACTATGCAGGAAAGCGGAAATGCCACATCATTTACCACAGCCGTTGAAACGTTATTTTTGATTATCCTGGTTGTCGTTCCGTAGGCTTCTGCCGTGACAGCCGGAGTATTTATGCCAAGGGTAAGGAAGAGCGGGAAAAGGCTGTAATGCCCCATGTCGGCTATGCTTCCGGCACCAAAATCGTACCATCCCCTGAAAACGTTGTGAGTATAATTGGGATGGTATGGACGATCAGGAACAGGACCCAGCCATAATGCCCAGTCCATACCTTTGGGAACAGGGGGAGTATCGGTTGGATTTGATTGCCACTGCGGCCATACCGGACGGTTGGACCAGTTATGTATCTCTTTAAGGGTGCCGATGAATCCGTCTTTTATCCAGTTTTTTATCACATCATATTCCGGTCTTTTGCTCCATGCAAGAAGATGAGTGCTCAGACCCGACTTTTTGGCTGTCTCTATCGTAAGCCTGGCTTCATTCATCCTGTTGGCAATAGGTTTGTGCGTAACCACATGCTTCCCCTTTTTCATCGATGCAATTGCTACGGCAGCATGGAGGTGGTCAGGGGTCATGATCTTGATGGCATTGATGTCTTTTTCTTTTTCAAGCAACTCCCTGAAGTCAGAATAGGAGGCGCATTTGTAGCCCGGCAAATTCTTGATTTTCGCATAGTACTTTTGTACGTATTCCTGGCCAATATCCCGGCCACCGGGGATGCCTTTGAATTTTTCTCCCCAGGTGTTATCCTGCAGGGATTTGCGGATGCTGTTCCTGATACCGTCATAAGACCAGTCGATGTAATCGGTGGTAAATTTGTTCGGATCGCATACAGCCACGATCTGAAGCGCAGGATTCTCAATGAGAGTAACCATTTCTCTCAATCCCTGTGTTCCGCAGCCAATATAGCCAAGGGTCAGCTTGTCGCTCGGTGCAACATGGCCTGTCCCGCCAATTACATTCCTCGGTATAACAGTAAATGCCAGAGAGGCAGCAGCAGCAGATCCGAGAAACTCACGCCGGTTGATTTTCTTCTTTAGTGTCATTTTCCTTTATTGTTAGGGTTAAGATGTTTTGTGAATGTTTTTGAGGTTATCCAAATTTACATTTTTTGAAATATAATACAATACTAATACAAGACAAATTCCTCCTGATTCCGGAGATTTTTACCAGGAGAAATTTTGTCAGAATTATATTTGAGAATGTGGCTTCTAGGCCTTTTTCCCGCCAATAAGATTATCCTGAAGGGCTTTCAGCTCTTCCCACCTGCCCTCATGGGCTAGTTTGGACTGATAGGGCCAGGTATCCGGTATATGGATCCGGTATTGTTCACCTCCGTCCTGAAGCAGGTAATCCTTGATAATCACAGGATCTGCCTCCGACAGTGCCTTCCATGTACTGATACCTCTCCTTACGAGTATATCAGATATTTTTGGACCAATTCCCTCCACTATCTTAAGGTCGTTTTCGGATACTCTGAATCCGAAAACCTCCCTGGCTTTTGATGCATCAAAGAAAAATTGCTGCCTGGCTTCAGATTTTAATGCTGCAAGCTGCTGCTTCAGATCTGCAACTTCTTTTTCCAGCTCGGGGCATTGGAGACAGGGGATCTTCTTATTCTTTCTTAAAAGATAACCAATAAGGAATCCCAGTAGAGCT
>CAZTDW010000299.1:0-4229 GCA_964611835.1 uncultured Rikenellaceae bacterium
CCAGCACTGCAACGGCCGCCTGTGTCCGCGCGGCACCGGAGGGGTGGGAATGTATTATGACGGGGACAGGCTCAAAAGACCGCTGATCAGGACAGAGGAGAGGGGAAAGCAGGTTTTCAGGGAGGCATCATGGGATGAAGCCCTTACATATATTGCCGTCAGGATGAATGAGATCTCCTCGACTTACGGTCCTGAAAGCATGGCTCTCTTTACACACGGTTCAGGCAGCAGCAACTTCTCGAACCTGTTCAAGGCATACGGATCATCCAATATAGCGGAACCCTCGTATGCGCAGTGCCGCGGACCCAGGGATGAAGCCTTCCTCGCAACATTCGGCGAAGAAGTCTATTCCCCTGAAATAACCGATATCCGCGACACCAGATGCCTTGTACTTATAGGCTCGCATCTCGGCGAGAACATGCATAACAGTCAGGTACAGGAGATGTCGGATGCCATCGACAAGGGCACCACGATAATAACCGTCGATCCGCGCTTTTCAACCGCAGCGGGAAAATCAAAATACTGGCTCCCGGTAAAGCCCGCCACCGATATGGCCCTGCTTCTTGCATGGATGCATGAGATAATTTACAATGATTATTACGACAGGAACTATGTTGAAAAATATTGCCTTGGATTTGAGCAGCTGAAGGCACATGTAAAGGATTTCACCCCCGAATGGGCCTATGGTATTACAACCATCAGGCCCGACCTTATCAGGAATACTGCCAGGGAGATGGCCAATGCCTCACCGGCCGTCATCGTTCATCCGGGCCGCCATGTGACATGGTACGGAGACGACACCCAGAGAAGCCGTGCCATCGCCATACTTAATGCGCTGCTGGGTTCATGGGGCAGGAGAGGAGGCTTTTACAGGCCGGCAAGGTTCGAAGTACCTTCTGCCACACTGCCGCCCTATCCCGGGCCTTCGAGAACCTGGTCCGATCTTTTCCCCGGTAAATACCCGGGAGCAACCCTTGCGGTGACAAACGTACTTGTTGACGGTTCCATACCTGAAAATAATCCCGCGTATCCCATAAAGGGCTGGTTCGTAAACGCAAGCAACCTGATACTCACCGTTCCCGACCAGGCAAAAACCATCAGGGCCATACAGAACCTCGATCTTATCGTTGCCGTCGACACCATGCCGATGGAAATAACAGGATGGGCTGATGTTGTCCTTCCCGAGTGCACATACCTTGAAAGATATGACGTCCTGAGGGCTAATCCCCACCGCAGACCAGCCATAGCACTGAGGATGCCGGCCGTCGAACCTCTTTACGATTCCAAGCCCGGCTACTGGATGGCAAGGGAGCTGGCACTGAAACTTGGACTGGGAGCCTGGTTCCCATTTGAAAAACAGGAAGACCTTCTCGACTGGCAGCTGAAACAGGCAGGATCATCGCTCGATGAACTGAAAAAGACCGGGGTGAAGACCTTTGAACGCGATTATGATGATATTTACATAGGAGAGGATGAGCAGGTTGAATTCCTTACCGACTCCGGAAAAATTGAGCTGTACTCATCATACCTTGAGCAGATGGGATTTGATCCGCTCCCGAAATACACGCCTCATGAAGAACCGCCTGAAGGATATTACCGCCTTATTTACGGAAGGGCCCCGATGCACACCTTCAGCCGTACTTCCAATAATCCCAACCTGACAGACCTGATGGATGAGAATACCGTATGGGTAAATCCGAAGGTTGCAAAAGAGTGGGGCATAATCAACGGACAGCCTGTATGGCTGAAGAACCAGGACAATGTCGTATCCGAATTCTCAGTAAAAGTAAGGGTGACCGAACGGATAAGGTGGGATTCGGTGTATATGGTCCATGGATTCGGTCATGCGCAGAAACAGATGACCCGATGCTTCGGCAAGGGAGCCAGCGACACACAGCTCATAACAAAAGTTCTGACCGATCCTGTCATGGGAGGAACAGGCATGAGAGGTAATTTTGTGACTTTCCTGACGGAAAAAGCGGAACAGGAGGTGGCATCATGAGATACGCGATGGCAGTAGATACAAGGAAATGTGTGGGTTGCAGCGACTGTGTAGTTGCGTGCCAGACTGAAAATAATGTTCCCATCGGACTGTGCCGCGACTGGATCGTGGAGGTCACCGATGGCACCTATCCGCAGCTTGAAATGGAAATAAGGTCGGAAAGATGCAATCATTGCGTGAATGCTCCGTGCGTTCGCTGCTGCCCTACAGGTGCAAGCCGGTATATTGAAGGAGGGATTGTTGTGGTTGTGCCTGGTGAATGCATCGGATGCGGGGCATGCATTGCCTCATGTCCGTACGATGCAAGATATCCGCACCCGGCAGGATATGTCGACAAATGCACTTTCTGCGACCACCGTATCAAAAACGGAATGGACCCTGCCTGCGTCGATGTATGCCCTACAAAGTGCCTCTATTTCGGCGATCTGCATGATCCCAACAGCGATGTCTCGGTGGTGCTGAGCAAAAGGAAGTACAAGACACTCATACCTGAAGCCGGAACGGATCCCCAGCTTTATTTTCTGATATGATACCCTAATCTGAGTTGATATGAAAGAAGAATTGATTGTCAGCGGAAGGATGAACGAAATGATCGACCCCACCCTTCATATCTGGCACTGGCAGATCCCCCTCTACCTCTTTCTCGGAGGAATGGCTGCCGGAATATTGTGCTTTGCGGCACTGTATTATATAAGGGGAAAGGAAAAGGATTACCCTACAGCCGTCAGGCTTGCTCCGTTCCTGACACCAATCCTCCTGGTGATCGGACTGCTGGCGCTTTTTGCCGACCTGAGGCACAAGCTCTATTTCTGGCAGCTCTATACGAACATAAAAATGCAGTCACCCATGTCGTGGGGGGCCTGGACACTGATGGTCATTACCCCGGTAGCATTCATCTGGTGCGCGCTTCATATAAAGGATATCTTCCCGCAATGGAACTGGAGATACAAATGGCTTTTTACGCTTGAAACTTTCTTTAACAGGCACAAAATGGCGCTTGCATGGATCATGCTGATTTTCGGGCTTATCCTTGGCATATATACAGGGATCCTTCTGTCGGCATTCAATGCACGTCCGCTCTGGAACACTTCCATCCTCGGACCTCTCTTCCTGGCATCAGGCCTGTCGGCAGGAGCAGCTGCAATACTTTTTATGTCGAAGGATCCGGCAGAAAGGAAGCAGTTCGCAAAGATCGACCTGGCGATAATAGGGATAGAACTTTTCCTTATCGTCCATATGTTCATGGGATATCTTGCAAGCACCCAGGTGCAGATTGAAGCCGCACAGATGTTCCTGGGAGGCGAGTACACCGTTTCCTTCTGGATCTTTGTCGTGATACTCGGACTGGTCTTCCCGGCTTTGCTTGAAATACTTGAGCTGAGGAAAATCCATATCCCTGCCATCATTTCCCCGCTGCTGGTAATCTTCGGGAGCTTCATGCTCCGGTTCATCATAGTCTATGCGGGACAGGTGAGCAGGTATCTATATTGATGATTATTGAAACAAATTTTACAAATATGGCAACTACAAAAGAAGTAACCAGGACAAAATACCTTAATCCGTATCTGGGAGGGGTATTGCTTGGCCTCGTGCTGTTATCTGCAAATTTCATTTCAGGCAGAGGCCTGGGAGCCAGCGGGGCGGTTAAAAGCGTCGTGGCTTTTTCCATCGAAAAGGTGGACAGGGATGCTGCCGGAAACATGCCTTTCCTGAAAGAATATGCGGAGGCGCATACCGGAAACCCTATGAAGACCTGGCTTGTTTTTCAGATGCTGGGGGTGATCGTGGGAGGATTCATCTCCGGGGCGCTTGCAGGCCGGCTGAAGCTTAAGGTCGAACACTCACCGAAGATCACCTCGCGGCGAAGACTGATCTTTGCTCTCATCGGCGGAATCTTATTTGGTTTCGGATCCCAGCTGGGGCGGGGATGCACAAGCGGATCGGCACTAAGCGGCATGGCAGTCCTTTCGCTGGGAGGATTCATTACAATGATGGCAATATTCGGAACCGCATACGCACTTGCATATTTCTTCAGAAAAAACTGGATATGAAAAAGGCAACCGGCGACCGGCGACTGGTAACAGGCAGCAGGCCCTCAACTCCTGACGCCCGACGCCCGACGCCCGACGCCTTAAACCATTCAACCATTAAACCATTCAACCATTCAACCATTCAACCTTTCAACCTTTCAACCTTAACCCCATGGGACCACTTGCACCAAATGAAA
>CAZTDW010000300.1:0-4214 GCA_964611835.1 uncultured Rikenellaceae bacterium
TCATAAACTGAGTGGTCGCATCTTATACCGCACTAATTGTCAAAAGTCAGGAAAATGACAATTCCTTCCCGCATGAAATTTCCAGAAAAAAAATTGAAGGGAAATTCTTTTTCCATCGAACAAAAACCATATATATTTGTTAAAATCATGACATTTGTCATGTTAATTTATCTTGGCCGTATCACTAGGTGGTTTTGTCGGATTTTAAGTTGAGTTTTTTCATAATATTCTTTTAATAATCTTGCACCTTATAGTTGGTAATATAAGTATTAACTAATCTTCGGCTTAAATGGAATATGATGTGGCAATAATAGGCGGAGGTGTCAGCGGAACAGCTTTGTTGTACACTCTCTGCAGGTATACCAACGTAAAGAGGATTGCTATCATAGAAAAATGCAGCGATTTCGGCATGGTAAATTCCTCTTCGAGGATGAACAGCCAGACACTTCATTTCGGGGATATAGAAACAAATTATACGCTGGAGAAAGCAAAGAAAGTTAAACGCTTTGCCGATATGGTAATGAATTACCTTGAAACTGACCGGTTGGCAAATGGTGACAGAGGTCTCTTTATCAGGGTTTCGAAAATGGTTCTGGCAGTAGGTAAAGCACAGTCCGAAAAATTAAAATCAAGATACAACGATTTCAGGCATGTTTTCCCCCGGCTCAGAATTATTGAGAAGGATGAAATTGCCAGGCTTGAACCGCGAATCATATATGGCCGTGATCCTGACCAGGAACTGCTTGCGCTTGTCACAGAGGATGGATATACGGTGGATTTCGGAAAACTGTGCCATTCTTTCGTTGAGAAGGCCGGAAAGTCGGATAAGGAGATATCAGTTAACCTTTCAACAAAGGTCGCAAAAATAATCAGGGAGGACAATCTGTTTAATGTTCATACCGATAAAGGTACTTTTACCAGTCGGACAGTTGTAGTTGCCGCAGGGGGCCACAGCCTTCTGCTTGCCAAATCGATGGGGTACGGAAAGGAATATTCCATACTTTCTATGGCAGGAAGTTTTTATACTGGTCCAAAGGTGCTGAACGGCAAGGTATATACAATGCAGGAGCCAAAGCTTCCGTTTGCGGCAATTCATGGTGACCCTGAAGTCCATGATGAAGACGTGACTAGGTTCGGACCTACGGCAAAGCCGATATTACTGCTGGAACGATACAACATGTCCACCTTCCCGGGGTATCTTAAAACATTGGGATTCAGTCTGAAACCTCTTATCAGCCTTTTAAGGATCGCTTCCGATAAAACCATATTCAGATATATACTCAAGAATTTTATCTATGATATGCCTTCAATAGGCAAAAGGGCCTTCCTGAAAGAGATTCAGAAGATTGTTCCGGAAATCAGTCTGAACGAAATAAGTTTTGCCAGAAAAGTAGGAGGAACGCGTCCGCAAATAGTGAATAACCTGACCCGGAAACTTGAAATGGGAGAAGCAAAGATCGTGGGTGAAAAAATCATTTTTAATGTTACACCTTCCCCCGGAGCATCAACATGCCTTGGAAATTCCTTTGAAGATACGATCAGGCTGATGGATTTTCTTGATAATAAGTATACATTTGAAAAGGAATTATTTGAAAAGGAGCTTTTGGGAAGTAACGAAAACATGACAGAGAGTATACCGGCCGGCCTGGTAAACTCACCCGTGACCTGATCATTGTTTCATTAACCTGATTGACCTGAAATTAAACACCGTATATTAGAACATGGATTTTACAAATGAAGCTTTGAATTCTTTTTACCGGACCCTGCCGGGAAAAATATCCGCGATCAGAAATGATCTGCAGAAACCTTTGACTCTGAGTGAAAAAATTCTTTATACTCACCTATTTGAAAATCAATTAAGTACTCATCCAAGGAGAAGGATTGACTATGTGGAATTTTCGCCCGACCGTGTAGCTATGCAGGATGCAACTGCCCAGATGGCTTTGCTGCAGTTCATGATGGCCGGAAGGGATAAATCGACAGTACCCGCTTCGGTTCACTGCGATCATCTTATTATGGCCAGGGCTGGAGCGGATGAAGATTTGAGGAGCGCCAGGGTTACAAACCGGGAAGTATATGATTTCCTGAGTTCTGCATGCATGAAATACGGAATTGATTTCTGGGAACCCGGAGAAGGTATAATTCACCAGGTGATATTGGAGAACTATGCATTCCCCGGCGGGATGATGATAGGAACTGATTCGCACACCGTGAATGCCGGCGGGATGGGAATGATTGCAATAGGTGTCGGAGGCGCCGATGCGGTGGATGTGATGTCAGGATTGGGCTGGGAACTGAAATTCCCCGGAATTATCGGCGTAAAACTTACCGGAAAATTGAACGGATGGGCTTCGGCAAAAGATGTGATTCTGAAAATAGCAGGGCTTCTGACTGTTAAAGGAGGCACGGGCTGCATAATCGAATATTTTGGGGAAGGCGCCGGATCGCTTTCCTGTACCGGAAAGGCTACTATCTGCAATATGGGAGCTGAAGTGGGAGCCACCTGCTCAATTTTCGGTTATGATGGATCCATTTCTTCCTATCTTGATGCAACAGGGAGAAAGGCAATTGCCGATATGGCTGATTCAGTTAAAGAAAATCTTGTTGCAGATCCTGAAGTATATTTGAATCCTGAAAAATATTATGACCAGGTTATAGAGATAGACCTTTCGGCATTGGAACCGTACATAAACGGACCTTTCACTCCTGACCTTGCCACACCCATTTCAAAAATGAAAGAGGCGGCGAAGGAAAACGGCTGGCCGGTCAGGGTTGATGTCGGATTAATAGGATCATGCACAAATTCTTCATATGAGGATATTTCAAGAGCAGCATCAATTGCAGGCGATGCCCTGGAAAAGAAGCTCTTGCTCAAATCTGAATTTACAATAACCCCCGGCTCAGAACAGATCAGGGCCATAACTGAAAGGGACGGATATTTCGGTATTCTTCAGAAAATTGGCGGCAGGATCTTTGCCAATGCCTGCGGCCCCTGCATAGGACAATGGGCCAGGGAAGGTGCCGAAAAGAACGAGGTAAATACTGTTGTTCATTCCTTTAACAGGAATTTTGCCAAGCGGACTGACGGAAATCCAAATACCTACGCCTTTGTTGCATCCCCGGAAATTGTAACCGCTCTTGCCATTGCCGGAGACCTGACTTTCAATCCCATCATAGATTATCTTGTAAATGAGGAAGGTGTAAAGGTAAAACTCAGGGAGCCGGAGGGATTTGAAATTCCTCCTTCCGGATTCGGTGAATATGTTCGGAAATCAAACATCATGACAGGAAAAGGGGATCAGGTTGAAATAAAAATTGATCCGGGATCCGAACGTCTGCAGCATCTGCAGCCTTTCGAAAAATGGGATGGCCGTGATTTCTCGGAACTCCCCCTTCTTATCAGGGTGAAGGGAAAATGCACGACCGACCATATCTCAATGGCCGGATTCTGGCTGAAATACAGGGGACATCTTGAAAACATCTCTGAGAATTATATGATTGGAGCTGTAAACTCGTACAATAACCAGACAAACAGCGTTCTGAACCAGGTGACAGGAGAATATGAACCTGTACCCCGTGTCGCCAGGTATTACAGGGACCTGAAAAAAGGATCCGTTGTTGTGGGTGAGGAAAATTTCGGGGAGGGATCATCGAGGGAGCATGCTGCAATGGAACCAAGATTCCTGGGAGTCAAGGCAATACTTGTTAAATCATTTGCACGCATCCATGAAACAAATCTGAAAAAACAGGGACTTCTTGCTCTGACTTTCTCCGACAAAAACGATTATGACAAAATTCAGGAATGGGATAAAATAGATATTCAGGGACTTAACCATATGACTCCGGGAGAACAAATTGAGCTGATACTGAGGCATCGTGACGGGACCAGCGAAAAGATCCTTGCAAATCACTCCTATAGCCTTTCTCAGATTGAATGGTTCAGGGCCGGTAGCGCCCTTAACCTTGTAAGGGATAAAAACCAGAATAAATCCTGACACTTTAAATACTGTATAAATATTGACTGATATGCCTGGTGATATTATTAGAAAAGAAAAAGAGAATCTGATTGTTCCCGATTTCCCTGTAATACCGTTTATTGAAGGTGATGGGACCGGACCTGATATCTGGAAAGCTTCTGTAAGAATTTTCGATGCTGCTGTTGAGAAAGTCTCTGGTGCCGGCACAAAGATAATCTGGAAAGACGTGTTGGCCGG
>CAZTDW010000301.1:0-3991 GCA_964611835.1 uncultured Rikenellaceae bacterium
TTATGCCGGTATATTTTACTGGGGTATTGATCAGGTTAATGTTCAGAGGGCTCTGGCGGCCCCTGATCTCAGGACGGCAAGAAGGGGCGCCATGTTTGCCACATTTCTGAAGCTTTTCCCTGTATTCATCTTTGCATTGCCGGGGGTGATAGCTTTTGCTCTTTATCCAGGCGAACTTGAAGGTGATGCCGCAAAACAGACTTTTGTGCTGCTGCTGAACAGGCTCCTGCCGTCAGGATTGCGCGGTCTACTGCTGGCATCACTTGTTGCTGCACTTATTACTTCGCTGATCGCAGTTCTGAATTCGGTGTCAACCCTGGTGGTCCGCGATTTTATTGTTGAGTTCAAACCCGGTTTATCGGAAAGGAAACAGGTTGGTATGGGACGGTATGTCATAGTAATTGCCACACTGCTTGGTATCGGTGCAGCTTATCTGGTTTACAGCAGTGAAGAAGGGATTTATAAATATCTCCAGACGATAACAGCATATCTTGTGATCCCTGTTTTCCCTGCCATTTTCTTTGGTATTCTGAGCAGGCGGGTGACTATGGCCGGGGCATCGGTATCAGTTTTTGCGGGCTTAATACTGGCCACGGTGTTTGTGGCTGACCAGTTGATTGGTCCCGAGGCAGGACAGAAGATCTTTCCATTTCTTCACCATAAGCTTACGCTCAACTTCGGTTACAGGGGCCTCTGGGCTGAAATGGCAATAACCATAATACTTTTTGCAGTGTCAGCCTTCACCAGAAAAACAGAGCCGGAGAAGCTGGAAAGGACCACTGTCAGATATGATGATAATATTGCCAGGTTTGAAGGATTAACCGACTGGAGATTAATCCTTGGCATACTGACAATCATCACATTGTTTCTTTATATCCGTCTTTCGTGATATTATTTTGAATCTTTGGCATCCGGCAGGTCCTCACCGTTTTCAATCCGGGCAAACTGAAGAGGTTTTCTGAACCACGATGTTTTCCATGCGCCATACAATACACCTAAAGTAAGCCAGCACATACCAACTATTTTGGCTTTGATGCCCAGGCTGAGCCACAGGTAAAGGCATACCAGAAATCCCAGGAGCGGAAGAATGAACGGCCATATGCTTTTCTTCTCCCCACGCAGGTAGTATCTCACAAAAGCTGATACGTTCACTCCCATGAAGGCAATCAGGGCTCCGAAGTTTAACAGCTGGGCTCCCAGAGGGTATGAAAGGATGAATGCTCCAATCAGGACGAAGAATCCTACGAGGATAATATTGTTGCTTGGGATCCTGGTACGTGGATTTACTGCCGCAAAGAATTTTGACGGTATTGCATTATCCCGTCCCATTCCGTAAAGGAGGCGTCCTGCGCCAAGATGGGCTCCGGAACCCGAGCCGATGGTTGCAATCAGCAAGGCTATGTTCACGGCATGGAAGAGCCATTGTCCACCTGCTTTGCCGGCCACATAGACAAATGCGGTATCCTGATCCGGAAAGGTGCTTTCAGGCCATACGAGCTGGGCAAAATATACCTGGATTGAAGCCAGTATCCCGGTGATCAGACACACAAGGACCGTTGCGCGCAGGATATTACGGCGGGGATTGTGCACCTCTTCCGAAAGGGTGGAGATGCCGTCAAATCCTATATAGGTCAGCACTGCCAGTGAAGCGCCAGTGGAAACAGCCTTGAAGGAAAATGTTTCAGGATTGTAAAAAGGCCTTGTCCATCCGGCCAGGCCTGATGGAGGCTGAAAATATAAGTATCGTATTGCAGCTCCCAGAAAAAGCAGGATCACTACCCCGAGTCCGACTGCTATTACGGTGTTGGTCCGTGCGCTTGCCTCGATACCCCGCAGGTTCATCATAGTAAACAGAATTGTGAAGAAGACAGCATATACCGGAAATGGTATTTCAGGGATAAAGTTCATTGCTGCCTTGCTTGCCCAGATTACACATATAATAGGATTCATTACGTAGTCAAATATCATGCCCCATCCGATAAGGTATCCCATTGACGGATGTATCTCCCTTGTGACGTAAGTATAGGCAGATCCTGCGTTTGGATAAGCATTTGCCATCCTGCCATAGCTTATCGCAGTAAGCAGCATGGCAGCCATTCCTATTAGGATTGTAGTTACAACATGACCCTGTGCCAGATTGGTTGCTGCCCCAAACAGAGGCATAGGTGCTGTTGGCTGGATGAGGATTATACCATAGAGAACCAAAGCCGGAAGCCTAAGAACCCTTTTTAGTCCGGGTCCCTGCGCGGAATTCATTGTTTCGCCCATAATCAGGAGATTTTTGTTTACAGGTTTATTGGTTGAACGGATAAAGATATTAAAATATCATCACGTTCAGTTTTGCTGTTAAATGTTCCTTGAAAATTATTTACAAAGAGTTGTTTTTTAAAAGATGTTCAATTGCTTCCTGAACAGCCTGCAGCGAGCTGTATCTGGGCGAGTATTCAATTAGTTTCTTAGCTTTTTCAATGCTGCAATTCGGACTGTGAGCTATATGATCCCATGTATAGTCAGCGTCGATCCTGCTGACGTTGTTTTTCCACTCTTCCCAGGGCAGAAACTTCAGGTTGGGTTCCACTCCAAACCACCGGCTCATCGCTTCGGCGAAACCGCGCAGGGTAAGGGCCTGATCGGAGACAACATGAAAACTTTCTCCGATTGAGCCCGATCTGTGGTTTATAGCCTTAATGAATGCCTGGGCCACGTCATCGGCATGGACATGATGAACGCACTCCATTCCCAGATTGGGCAATATGACCTCTTCACCTTTTGAAAGCTTTTTGTATACTTCGGGATTAAAGTTCCCTGCCGGATTCAATGGGATCCATCCCAGCCCGACAATATGTCCGGGGTGCAGGATCGTTGCCGGAAATCCGGATTGCCGGGAACAGGAGAGAAGATATGATTCAATGGCTGCCTTCTTTATGCCATACTCACCGAATGGCCTGCGGTATTGGGATTCCGTGGTTGGGACCTGTGTGCTGTAACCATGGACCCAGATCGTTCCGCAATGAAGGAAATGCTGGATTTTGCCTTTAAGGGCTTCAGCGAGGCTTTTTGCACTTTCAGGTTCAAAGCAGATCATGTCGATCACCACATCTGGTGACAGGTCTGCAATTATTTCCCCGAAACGGTTTTCTCTATCGGCTTCCGTTCTGTCAACAGCAATCTGTCTGACTGTTTTCCAGGCATTATGTTGTTGATACGGCTGTCTTTTTTGTCGCGTTATACATATTACCTCGTGTCCTTCATTTACCAGTCGTGGAATGAGGTATGTGCCGACGTGGCCTGTTCCGCCGATGACAATTATTTTCATTTGATTTGTGTAATATTTTGAAACATGTATATTAATATAGTATTATATATAAGTGAATATAATATATAAATGCAATGTATATATTACCGTTTATAATAAAAGATCTTCAGTCTATACCCAGTTGCTAATTCTGATCCTGCGATTTATTGACCTGTAAAGCAAATGTAGAGAAAATTAAAACGAAAGAAAAATGCAATTAACTTACATATAATCAATTGCTATTCAAATTTGTCGGTGTGATCTGACTCGAACAGACGACCCTGGCGCCTCAGCGCCATACGCCAGCCAAAACTTCACCTGTTACTGGAAAAAAATCTTTCAGCGCCTCTTTTCTTGATCTCAGACTCATGATGAATTGCTTCTTTCCTGGTCTCAAACTCCCTTGAATAGATCAGTGTCCAGGGTCGTCCTGAGGACATGAAGGCTGTTTTTCCCCGATTGTGCTCTTCCAGCCTGCGCTCCAGATCAATCGTCTGCCCGGTGTAGTACTTCTTAATTCTTTTGCTGTAAAGAATATACGTGATATACATGTCTTTAATAAACAGGGGCTGATAATCAGCCCCCCTGTTTTGTCGGGGTGATCTGACTCGAACAGACGACCCTGGCGCCTCAGCGCCATGCGCCAGCCAAAACTTCACCTGTTACTGGAAAAAAATCTTTCAGCGCCTCTTTTCT
>CAZTDW010000301.1:4091-4170 GCA_964611835.1 uncultured Rikenellaceae bacterium
GCTGATAATCAGCCCCCCTGTTTTGTCGGGGTGATCTGACTCGAACAGACGACCCCTTGCACCCCATGCAAGTGCGCTA
>CAZTDW010000302.1:0-4138 GCA_964611835.1 uncultured Rikenellaceae bacterium
GCATAAATTTCATGGTTCGGGTAAGACATTAGTAGAGTTGTTGTTCAGGTTGTTTTACTTTTTTGAAGTCTGGCACAAATAACCCTATTATATGAAACATTCAATTGTATTGATCCTTCTTTGGTTTTTGTGTCTACCATTTTTTGGACAAACACAAAAGTTCTGGTATGATGCCTCCGGTAACAGGACCTCCCGAAAGACGATCGGTCTCAAATCCGGATCGGGCATCATTGAAGACAAGAATTCACCTGAAAATTATTCAGATCAGGTTGGTGAGAAAGAGATCCTGATCTATCCCAATCCTGTCCGAAGCCATTTGACAATTGAAATAAATGGTTATGAGGAAAGTATAAATGCCGGCTTTTATGTTATTGATCAGGGTGGCAGACAGGTATTAAACCAAAACAGGGCCACTAAAAGCACCACACTTGATCTCTCGGAATTTCCGCCGGGAATCTATTTCCTTATTATAAAAGTCGGTAATGAGAGATCAAAGTGGACTATTATAAAAGAATGACTTCCTGCAATAATTCTTTATTTAATTCTTCTTGCTGATCCTTACACTTACAATTACCAAATCATTTCAGGCAGAAGTTAAACCTTCCTGCAAACCAATTCAGAAATCATTAAATCCAATAGTATGAATAAATCATTATTACTCATTGCAATTATGTCCTTGTTAATGACAACGACTGTTAAATCTCAAATCAAGGTAAACTCAAGCGGATATGTAGGCATCAACAATACCAGTCCGACATACAGGCTCGATGTAAACGGGAATGTAAGATTCACATATTCATCCAAATCTGTAAGCTTTGACGGATCAAGTATATATCCGATATCCGAAAATATTTCTTTGGGAGCTCAAAGTAATTACTGGTTTAAGCTTTACTCGACATATGCATTTTTTACATATGATCCTGTAATAATGTCTGATTTAAATTATAAAACAGATGTTTCAAATCTGACAGGGATGATGGAAAAAATAAAACTCTTAAGGCCTGTTACCTATAAATTGAAGACTGATGCAGTTGGTATAGGCGTGGATAAAACGAATAATCCGCTCCAATATGGATTCATTGCCCAGGAGCTTAAGGAAATCTTTCCTGATATGGTTTCAACCCAGCCCAATGAAGTGCTTGGGATCCATTACTCTGAAATAATACCGGTTCTGGTTCAGGCAATTAAAGAGCAGCAGGAACAGATAGAAGCTCTTTCAAAACGTGTTTCAGAACTTGAACAGAAGTAAGGAAAATATAACCTAAAATGACTTTACGTTATGAAAGGGTATCTATTTTCAACAATAGCAATTGTGCTATCGGTTCTCAGCCTTTCAGGCCAGGAATTTGATCTTACCTTTGTAAGCGCCGAAAGCGGAACCCAGACACATTTTGCCCGGAACAGCATTACCCTGGGTCCGGGATATGAGTACACTCCGGGAGGAGGAAGCTTAACAGTAGAGATACAAAATCCGGTTGTAACCGGATTCACCTATTACACACCCACACCTGTTGATCCTGAAACGAGAACCCTAAATACCTCATATCTTGTCGGAGCGACTCCGGGAGTTTTTAATGTCAATCCGGCCGGAGCTGCAACATACAGCATACCTCTAAGTTTATTACCGGGTGTGAATGGTCTTTCACCTTCACTTTCACTTGTTTATTCAAGCAGTAACGGTTTGGGAATTGTAGGTTTTGGTTGGCAACTTGGAGGGGTATCAATGATAACCCGCGGTCTTCAGACATATTATCATGATGGTGCAGCACGCGGGATCGAGCTTGACCTTAACGACAGGTTTTATATTGACGGACAAAGACTTGTCAACACGACTTCATACGATTACGGCAGTTCAAGTGCAAAATACCAGACCGACAATGATGTTTTTACAAGGGTAACACCCCAGAGTGTTAATGCCAACGGACCTGCATGGTTTAAGGCGGAAACAAAATCAGGATTAATATTTGAATATGGGAACACAACCAGTTCAAAACAAATGATCACGGGTTATTCCCCTGTTGTTGCATGGAATGTATCCAAAATAAAGGACCTCTTTGGAAATGAAATTAATTTCAATTATCTGCAGGATGGTTTAAGTGTTTATCCGGCCGAGATAACCTATGGTCCCAATACAATTACTTTCTATTATAGTATCCGGCATGAAAATAATTCCAAATATCTTAAAGGCTTACAAATAAAGCAGGCTCTGCTCCTCGATAAAGTAGTAATAAAGTACAATTCAACGGTTGTTAAAACATATGAATTAAAATATGACAAATTTCTCTATGCAAATTATTCTTCTGCTTTCTCTGTATTGAATGAACTAATAGAATATGGCGCAGGAACTTCAAGGTTTAATTCCACTGCCATAAAATACCTTTCATCCAGCAGTTTAACTTATACGCTTACAACAAACAATACTACTCATCAGTATGTGAATTATAGTTCCAGGCTGGTAACCGGAGATTTTGACGGGAACGGCCGTATTGATTTCCTGTGCCTGCCGGATGCAAGCAAAGGAGCAACATGGACAGGAATGAAAGTTTATTTCGGTGATGGTTTTGACAGTTTCCTGACAAGCTTTTCTGAAACGACATCACTGGATCTCACAAAGCTAAAAGATATACGTTCTCTTGATCTGAATGGTGACGGAAGGGATGATATCCTTTATGAGATCAATAACTCGGGAACATCAACTTTTTATTACATGCTTTACGACGGTAGCACATTTACTGATCCTGTAAGTATCAGAAACTTAACATACGGAACCTATGTAGGTTACAGCGGCAAGGTAAAACGAAATATGGATCTTCAGGAGGATGATAACGAAAAGACTCTTGACCCGTCACAGGCAAGAAATTACTCTTTTTCTTTTCTCTCTTCAAACAATAAGTATATTTCATCATCCTCGGCAGATTATAACGGAGACGGGGTGAATGATGTTTTTCTGTTTAACGGATCCGGTAACTGGTATATATATTCGATGGTTAACTCATCGGGCCAGCTGACAAGCGTAATGAATCTTCTGGCATCCGGAACGATCAGTACATTAAACTCAGAGGTAAACAGCGGAGATTTTAATGGTGATGGGAAATCCTATATATGGAGTTTCGAATCATCCGGGATAAAGATATACACCCTGGCAGGAAGTTCTTTAAGTCTTTTATGCAGCACAAGCCTTGTAAACAAAAACCATTTTATTACCCTTGGCGATTTTAATTCCGACGGGAAAGCTGACATATTTGCCTATGGATATGGCAGATATGGAGGTACGGAAACCGACTGGCTGGAATGGCAGATTCTGCTCTCCACAGGAACAGGCTTTGAAACATACCTTGTGCCTCAGTTAAAGAGTAATCTCAAGGACGATAATGTACGGATAGCTGATTTTAATGCCGATGGAGCCACAGATATTATGGCAACAGAATGGAATAACAGCTGGACCAGGTTATTTGTTTCTGTCGCAAACGGCACAAGCTTTGATAATTATTATTTTTCCAATACGGTAAATAATAATTGTAATTTTTTTGTTTGCGATGTGGATGGTGACGGACATTCGGATTTAATTAGTACTGATAAAGTGTCACCCTGGACAACAGGTTACCAGGTTTTCCGAACAGGAGGAAATTCATCGGCGCTCATGGAAAAAGTTGGTAACGGACTGGGAGAGCTTACCAAGGTATCATATCTAAAACTGTCCAAGGCAAATACCTCTTATTATCAACGGGGGAGCGGCGCTGTTTATCCCCTGGCTGATTTTCAGGGACCACTCTCTGTTGTAAGCTCATTTCAGGTCGACAATGGCAAAGGAAGCCTGAATTTAATGGAGTATTATTACGAGGGGGCAAAAATCCATCTTCGTGGAAAAGGATTTTTGGGATACCTTAAGACAAGACTGACAGATTACACTGCTGGTATAGCAAATGAAGCGGTAATACCTGATGGTTTCAATCCGACATATTTCTATCCCTCCGTACAGCTGTCACTTTCAAAACGATCCGGCACGACCGATACCATTTCTAAAGTGAAGAATACATTATCAACTGTAGTCCTGGATGCTACAAAGAAATGGATCTTCCCCTATGTTTCTTCGTCGAAGGAAACAAACAAGCTTACGGGTCATTACGTTACCATAAAC
>CAZTDW010000303.1:0-4114 GCA_964611835.1 uncultured Rikenellaceae bacterium
CAAGAAAGGTTCAAAAGAACCCAACAGAGAGAAGATTGCATCAGTGACATGGGACCAGGTAAAGACAATTGCCCAGGAAAAAATGGAAGACCTGAATTGTTTTACAATCGAGTCAGCCATAAAGATGGTAGCTGGTACCGCAAGAAGTATGGGGATTACCATAAAGTGAACCCCGGTAATTAATTAATCAATTAGAAGAAATGACTAAACTTACCAAAAACCAGAAGCTTTCCTTAGAAAAACTCGACAGGAACAAGCTTTATACGTTGACAGAAGCATCTTCACTGGTTAAGGAAATCACCACAACCAAGTTTGATGCATCAGTCGACCTGGACGTAAGGTTAGGTATCGATCCAAGAAAATCCAATCAGATGGTTCGCGGCGTCGTTTCCCTTCCTCATGGAACAGGTAAAGAGACTCGCGTTCTAGTCCTTTGTACCCCCGATAAGGAGGCCGAAGCAAAAGAAGCAGGTGCCGACCATGTCGGTCTTGATGATTTTGTTGAGAAAATAAAAGGTGGTTGGACCGATATTGATGTTATCATAACCATGCCGTCCGTAATGGGTAAAGTAGGTCAGTTGGGTAGGATCCTTGGTCCCCGCGGACTGATGCCGAATCCAAAAAGTGGAACAGTTACAATGGAAATTGGTAAGGCTGTTAAAGAAGTGAAGCAGGGTAAGATTGATTTCAAAGTCGATAAAAGCGGAATCATCCATACCTCTATCGGAAAAGTCTCTTTCGAGGCACAGAAAATCGTCGAGAATGCAAGGGAGTTTATCCATATGGTAAACAAACTTAAACCGGCGGCTGCTAAAGGAACCTACATACGTAGCCTGTTCCTTTCAAGCACCATGAGCCCCGGTATAAAAATCGACCCTAAAGGTCTTGATGATTAATTCTTTATGTATTAACTCGAAAAATATTATGAGACGGGAAGAAAAAAATGCTATCATAGACAGCCTTGCTGAGAGATTGAAAGAGTACAGCCACTTTTATCTGACTGATACTGCTCAGCTTAATGCCGCTGACACAAGCGATCTGAGAAGAAAATGCTTTGAAAACGACATCAAACTTGTCGTCGTCAAAAATACCCTTCTTAAAAGAGCGCTCGAAATGTCTGAAGGTAACTTTGAAGAACTCTATCCGGTTCTCAAAGGTACTACGTCCATCATGTTATCACAAACCGGAAACTCACCAGCCAAGCTGATAAAGGAATTCCGGAAAAAGCATGATAAGCCTGTTCTTAAAGGAGCTTACGTTCAGGAATCAATTTATGTCGGCGATAACATGCTCGACGCATTGATCTCTGTGAAAACCAAGAATGAACTGATAGGGGATATAATCCTTATCCTTCAGTCACCGGCCAAAAACGTAATATCAGCCCTCCAATCAGGCGGAAATAAAATTCATGGTGTTCTTGAAACACTTTCAAAAAAAGAAGAAAAATAATAGTATAATCAATTAAAATTCTATAAAATGGCAGATCTCAAGAAATTTGCAGAAGAACTGGTTAACCTTTCTGTTAAAGAAGTAAACGAACTGGCAAAAATACTCAAGGAAGAATATGGTATTGAACCCGCTGCTGCAGCTGTTGCAATAGCAGGTCCTGCTGCCAGCAGTGATGCACCCAAAGTTGAGGAAAAATCAACATTCGACGTTATTCTGAAAGCTGCAGGTGGACAGAAATTACAAATCGTTAAACTGGTTAAGGATATCACTGGTCTCGGCCTGAAAGAGGCTAAAGCAGTAGTTGATGCTGCCCCGTCACCAGTTAAGGAAGGTGTTTCGAAAGAAGAAGCAGAAGCTATTAAAGGTCAATTAGTAGACGCAGGAGCTGAAGTTGAACTTAAATAAGTCATACCTGTTTATGGGTTTGTAGGTTTAGTCCCGATTATTCGGGACTAGGCCTTTTCGTTCTTTTAATTATAAGTTCACTTAATCCTTTTATAAATGTCCTCAAAAAATACTGAAAGAATTAGTTTTGCTTCCAGGAAAAACCAGCTGGATTATCCCGACTTCCTGGAGGTTCAGTTAAAATCATTCGGTGAGTTCTTCCAGCTTGGAACCACTCCCGAAAACAGAAAAAAAGAAGGACTCTTCAAGGTCTTTACGGAGAATTTTCCAATCACCGACACCAGAAACAATTTCGTATTAGAATTCCTGGATTATTACATCGATCCTCCCCGTTATACAATCGAGGAATGCATTGAAAGAGGTCTGACATTCAGCGTCCCTCTCAAGGCAAAACTCAAACTTTACTGTACCGATCCCGAACACGAAGATTTTGATACAGTGATCCAGGACGTTTACCTCGGTACAGTTCCGTATATGACTGAAAGAGGTACTTTCGTAATAAACGGGGCAGAAAGAGTAGTAGTCTCACAGCTTCACCGGTCACCGGGCGTATTCTTCGGACAAAGTGTACATGCCAACGGTACCAAACTTTATTCGGCACGAATCATCCCCTTCAAGGGTTCATGGATCGAATTTGCCACCGACATCAACAATGTGATGTACGCATATATCGACAGGAAAAAGAAACTTCCTGTTACAACCCTTCTTAGGGCAATTGGTTTTGAAAGTGACAAAGAAATCCTTGAAATATTCAACCTCGCCGAAGAACACAAAGTGTCAAAAACAAATGTCAAAAAACTTGTCGGCCGCAAACTTGCTGCCAGAGTTTTGAAGACATGGGTTGAGGACTTTGTTGATGAGGATACCGGGGAAGTGGTATCAATTGAAAGAAATGAGGTGATTCTCGACAGGGAAACAGTTATTGAATCGGAACACGTTGATATGATAGTCGATTCCGGTGCAAAAGCCATCCTTCTTCACAGGGATGATACAACCCTTTCAGACTTTGCCATAATATACAATACTCTTCAGAAGGATCCCTGCAACTCCGAGAAAGAGGCAGTAATTTACATCTACCGCCAGCTGAGGAATGCAGAACCTCCCGATGAAGCAACAGCCAGAGATGTAATTGAAAAGCTTTTCTTCTCCGACAAGCGTTATGACCTGGGTGAGGTGGGCCGCTACAGGATAAACAAAAAGCTTGGTCTTAATACTGAGATGACCGTAAAGGTCCTCACCAAGGAAGATATTATAAAAATTATCGGATATCTGATTGAACTTATTAATTCAAAGACAGATATTGACGATATTGATCACCTTAGCAACAGGAGGGTAAGAACCGTCGGGGAACAGCTTTATGCTCAGTTTGGCGTGGGTCTTGCAAGAATGGCCCGTACCATAAGGGAAAGGATGAACGTAAGAGACAATGAGGTGTTTACCCCAGTCGACCTTATAAACTCCAAAACCCTGTCTTCTGTGATTAATTCCTTCTTCGGAACCAACCAGCTGTCGCAGTTTATGGATCAGACCAACCCTCTGGCCGAAATGACGCATAAACGCAGAATGTCGGCCCTGGGACCAGGTGGTCTTTCACGCGACCGCGCCGGATTCGAGGTCAGGGATGTCCACTATACTCATTATGGCAGACTTTGCCCGATTGAAACACCTGAAGGCCCAAATATCGGTCTTATATCATCTTTATGCGTCTATGCAAAAATCAACGACCTTGGATTTATTGAGACACCTTACCTGAAAGTTAAGGATGCCAGGGTCGAATTCGGCGACGAAGGAATTGTGTGGCTTAGTGCAGAAGAAGAGGAAGAAAAGATGATCGCACAGGCAAATGCCCCGCTTCTTAAGGATGGCCGGTTCGAGAATCCAAGGGCTAAATGCAGATATGAAGCTGACTACCCTTTTGAGGAAGTAACCAGGGTTGACCTTATGGACGTTGCCCCGAACCAGATTGCTTCTATTGCCGCCTCTCTCATACCGTTCCTCGAACATGACGACGCCAACAGGGCCCTCATGGGTTCAAACATGATGCGCCAGGCAGTCCCGCTTATCAATCCTGAATCCCCGATAGTAGGAACAGGCCTCGAAGGACAGGTTATCAGAGACAGCAGGATCCTTTTTGTGGCTGAAGGCGACGGTGTCGTTGAATATGTGGATGCCAACGAGATAGTGATCCGCTATACACGTACCGATGAGGAGAAATTTGTAACATTCGATGACGATATCAGGCGTTACATTCTTCCCAAGT
>CAZTDW010000304.1:0-4092 GCA_964611835.1 uncultured Rikenellaceae bacterium
TTTACAGGTAATTTTCCTATTCGTGACATTAAGTTATCCTCCTATTAATATACGTAACATAATACTTCCCCACCGATATTTTCCTTTTTTGCCTCTTTATCGGTCATAAGACCCCTGGAGGTTGAAATAATTGCAATTCCGAGTCCGTTAAGCACCCGCGGCAGGTCATCAACACCTGAATAATAACGCAGTCCCGGACGGCTTACCCTCTGTATCTTTTTGATGGCAGGCTTTCTGCTTTTCGGATTGTATTTCAATGCAATCTTAAGGATACCCTGGGGATTTTCTCCTTCAATAACCTTATAGCTCAGGATATAGCCTTTTTCGAACAGTATCCTGGCAATTTCCTTCTTAAGATTTGATGCTGGTGCTTCCACAACCTTATGACCTGCCATGATGGCGTTTCTTATTCGGGTCAGCAAATCTGCAATTGGATCAGTCATCTCTTATTCAATAATATAATAGTTAATATTTGTTCTATATAATTACCAGCTGGCTTTTTTTACACCCGGGATAAGACCGAAAGATGCCATTTCCCTGAAGGTTATCCTGCTGATACCAAACTGCCGCATATAACCTCTGGTTCTTCCGGTAATTTTGCAGCGGTTTCGCATCCTGTTGGGATTTGAATTGCGCGGCAGGCGGCTTAAACCCACATAGTCGCCTTCAGCCTTAAGCCTGGCTCTCTTTGCAGCGAATTTCTCCGACAGCCTTGCACGCTTAACTTCGCGGGCTTTCATTGATTCCTTAGCCATATAATCAGTTTTTAGTGTTTTTAAATGGTAAACCAAACTGCCTGAGAAGAGCAAGAGCTTCCTCGTCAGTATTGGCAGATGTAACGAATGTGACCTGGAGTCCCATTATTTTTGCGATCTTGTCAAGGTCTATTTCCGGGAAAATGATCTGTTCGGTAATACCCATTGTATAGTTGCCCCGGCCATCGAGCTTTGAGGTTATGCCCTTGAAGTCGCGGATCCTCGGAAGGGCTACGGATATAAGCCTTTCAAGGAATTCGTACATTCTGTCCTTGCGAAGAGTAACCATTACACCAATAGGCATGTTGCGCCTCAGCTTGAAGTTTGATATATCCTTCGATGAATATGTCTGAACAGCTTTCTGTCCTGCGATGTCAGTTAACTCCTTAACGCTGAACTCGAGCAGTTTCTTGTCGGCTATTGCCTGGCCTACTCCCTGATTAAGAACAATTTTCTCCAGCTTAGGGACCTGCATGATGGTTTTATAGCTGAATTCCTTCATTAGTGCAGGAACGATCTCTTCTTTATATCTGGTTTTTAATGCAGGTGTATACATTACTTAATCTCCTCTCCTGATTTTTTTGAATATCTCACTAATTTATTTTTGCCGTTGAGCTTTCTTCCTGTGCGTGTTGGTTTTCCCGAGGAAGGATCAATAAGCATAAGATTTGAAATATGAATAGGGGCTTCCTTGCGTATAATACCTCCCTGCGGTGATTTTGCATTGGGTTTTGTATGTTTTGAAACCAGGTTCAGCCCTTCAACAATAGCTTTTTCTTTGTCTCTGTCGACTATCAGCACTCGTCCTTTCTGACCTTTGGACTCACCGGTTATTACCATAACCGTGTCGCCTTTCTTAATATGTAATTTCTTCTGCATCCCTGTCAATTTTTATAACACCTCCGGTGCAAGTGACACAATTTTCATATACTTATCACGCAGTTCCCTGGCTACAGGGCCGAAAATACGGGTACCGCGAACCTCATTCATGTTGTTCAGAAGAACAACAGCATTGTCATCGAACCTTATGTATGAACCATCGGGACGACGTATCTCCTTTGTGGTTCTTACTACCACAGCCTTGCTGACGGTACCTTTTTTGGCATCGCCTGAAGGAAGGGCGTTCTTAACGCTGACAACGATTGTATCGCCGACAGTTGCATATCTCTTCTTGCTTCCTCCCAGCACCCGGATGCACAATACTTCCTTGGCACCTGAGTTATCGGCTACTGTTAACCTGCTTTCCTGCTGTATCATAACTACTTGGCTCTTTCAATTATTTCAACTAATCTCCAGGCTTTGTTTTTGCTCAGAGGCCTGGTCTCCGATATACGGACAGTATCGCCTATGTTGCATGTGTTCTCTTCATCATGAGCCATCAGTTTTTTGGTCCTGTTAACGAACTTGCCGTAAATAGGATGCTTTACTTTTCTTTTGATGGCCACCACAATTGATTTGTCCATTTTGTTGCTGATCACAACACCAATACGTTCTTTTCTGATATTCCTTTCCATTGCTGATCCGGCTAATTGGTTTCTTTATTTAATTCCCTGCTTCGCAATTCAGTGAGCAAGCGTGCAATAGTTAACTTGGCCTGTTTGATCTTCTGCGGATTATCAAGAGGGGTTATTGCATGATTAAGCCTCATACGAACGAGCATGGTTCTTTCGGTGTCAATTCGTTCAAGCAGATCGGGGGTGCTGAGTTCCTTTATCTCTGAAGTTTTCATTTCTAAAAATTATTATTCCTGTACGTAATCGCGCCTTACAACGAATTTGGTCGTAATCGGAAGCTTCTGGGCTCCAAGCCTCAGGGCTTCTTTTGCAACCTCATAGGGAACACCTTCCGCTTCTATCAGTATTCTTCCCGGTGTAACGGGAACAACAAATCCTTCCGGTGCACCTTTACCTTTACCCATACGAACCTCGGCAGGTTTCTTGGTTATGGGCTTGTCAGGGAACACCCTTATCCAAAGCTGTCCTTCACGCTTCATGTGACGGGTTACTGCCTGACGGGCTGCTTCAATCTGTCTTCCGGTGATCCAGCATTCTTCGAGGGCCTTTATACCAAATGACCCGAACGACAGCTGATTTCCCCGCTGCGCATTTCCTTTCATCCTGCCTTTCTGGGCTCTCCTGTATTTGGTCCTTTTCGGTTGTAACATGGCTCAAATATGTTATTTGGTTGTAAACTGTCTTTTATCGTTATTTCTTGGGTTTCCTCTTGAGACCCTTGGCTTTTGCATTGCGGGCACCTATATTGGGGCTGAGGTCGCGTTTCCCGTAAACCTCGCCGTTGCATATCCATACCTTGATGCCAAGCAATCCTACCTTTGTATGTGCCTCGGCAAGTGCATAGTCAATATCTGCCCTCAGTGTATGGAGGGGTATCCTTCCTTCCTTGTAAGTCTCGCTCCTGGCCATTTCAGCTCCTCCCAGACGGCCTGAGATCAGCACTTTTATTCCTTCGGCACCCATTCTCATGGTTGATGCTATCGACATTTTAATGGCACGGCGGTATGATATCTTTCCTTCAAGCTGACGGGCTATGTTATTTGCAACAATATTTGCATCAAGCTCGGGACGTTTAACTTCGAAAATATTGATCTGAACCTCTTTCTTGGTAATCTTCTTCAGTTCTTCCTTAAGTTTGTCAACCTCCTGTCCGCCTTTACCAATGATAATTCCAGGCCTGGCAGTATTTACAGTAACCGTAATCAGTTTTAAGGTTCTCTCGATAACTATCTTTGAGAGGCTGGCTTTTGCAAGCCTTGCATTAAGATATTCCCTGATCTTTGTGTCTTCAACCAGCTTTCCGGAGAAATCATTACCTCCGTACCAGTTAGAGTCCCAACCTTTGATTATACCTAATCTGTTACCTATCGGATTTACTTTTTGTCCCATCTTTTTAATTTGATGTATTTTCAACTTCCTTATTCATACTGTCGAGGACCAGTGTTACATGGTTAGATCTCTTTCTGATTCTGAAGGCCCTTCCCTGTGGGGCGGTCTGCAGTCTTTTCATTGTCCGGCCTCCGTCAACGCTGATCTTCTTTACGTACAGATTGCTTTCCTCAATCCTGACGCCTTCGTTCTTGGCTTGCCAGTTTGCTATGGCAGAAAGCAGGAGTTTCTCCAGCCTGCGCGATGCTTCCTGTTTGCTGAATTTGAGAATATCAAGCGCCTTGTTTACTTCCTTGCCCCTGATAAGCCCTGTAACCAGCCTCATCTTCCTTGGAGAGGTAGGACAGTTCCTGAGGACAGCCTGGTAATTGTTCTTTGCAGCCTCTTTTCTTTGTTCTGCCGTATTTCTTTTTCTTGCACCCATCTCTAGATAT
>CAZTDW010000305.1:0-4048 GCA_964611835.1 uncultured Rikenellaceae bacterium
CCATACCGTTTTGAGTGATGGCATTTTTATGGCGACCTGTCTTTTCAGAAGGCTTCCGGATGAACGGAAGCATCTTTCACCCGGAAATGCCGTAACTAATTTTGAATAATAATCAACCCTGTTTGCATGATTTTCTGTGTACCATTAAGATAAAATTATCTCAATTAATAGGATAATTCTAATTTATTCTCAATTTAGAACAAAAGCTGCTTTTTATTTTTAATGTGCTGATATTCTTTATTATCCATATGTGACTTCTTTAGAACAATTCTGAATTATAAGGATTTTAAGATATTAAGATTTGTTTATCTTTTATTGCTTTACTAGATTTGTGTCAAATAAAACTGAAAGCCGCCATGACAACATACGAATTCAACAACAATCTTCTCGAAATGAAAAGTAATCTGCAGAGATTCGCATTAAGTCTGACTGCAGACCGTGACACTGCCCTTGACCTTGTTCAGGACACATATTTAAAAGCCATAACATACAGGGACAAATTTGTGGATTACACCAATCTGAAAGCCTGGGTTTTCACGATTATGAAAAACACATTTATAAATAATTACCGCCGCAACGTCAAGGAAAACACAATAATTGACGGGACACAAGATCTATATTATCTGAATATGCCTCATGACAAGGGATTTGTCTCACCTGAATCGAATTATGCTGAAGAGGAGATCAACAGAGCGATCGATTCATTGAGCGATGATTTCAGGATCCCTTTTAAAATGCATGTGGAAGGATTTAAATATCATGAAATTGCAGAAAAGCTTGGACTAAAGATAGGAACAGTCAAAAGCCGCATTTTCTTTACCAGGCAAAAGCTCATGCTGATGTTGAAAGACTATAACAGCTAAAAACGTTTTCTGGTTCTTATCAGGTTGATTAGGTTTATTGGTTTTGGTTGGAGGCTGTCTCAAAACAACTGTTCCCTTAAATGAGAACTTAGCAAATAAAAGTTTTGAGACAGCCTCAACTTTTTCGTTTAAGGATTACT
Organism: uncultured Rikenellaceae bacterium; assembly: GCA_964611835.1. Taxonomy (GTDB): domain Bacteria; phylum Bacteroidota; class Bacteroidia; order Bacteroidales; family VadinHA17; genus LD21. The sequence continues at coordinate 1,004 of CAZTDW010000305.1, forward strand.
CCGGCAAGGACAAACAATATAAGTACTCCTGTGCAAATCCATGCCCAGATGTTATTGACCGTCGACTCAGCGTACATTTCATAGGTCTGTGTCAGAAAATAATCTGATTTTACAGGCCATATAACAATTCCTGAAGAATCAATATAGCCATTTGTCACAGTTAGTTTTCCGGGCATTACCGTTTGTACAGTATATTCCCTGAAATCAATAAATATATTCTCAACGGCAAGATTTATTGCCGAATCGGCATCAGCCATGAATTTAACGGCATGAGCACCTCCCGCATACCTCTGAAGCAATATGCCATTTGACCAAAGGCTGTCAATCTTTTCATCATCTTCTTCAAGCAGTCTGATGAAGTCATTTTCATGTGCCTTAAGAGAGTCCACAACCATGCCCGAATCATCTTTCCCTTTTGTTAATCTTTCAAACTCAAAGATCAATTCCGATACAAGGCTTTTGTACAACCACTTTTCAGCTTTCTTTTCAACAGTATCGCTGAATGCTTTATATTTCAGACTGTCAGGTCCGTTCTTTTTCTGACTGGTAAATTTATCGGGTGATAAGAACCAATGAAGTTCTTCTTTACTGAGAAAATCCGTTATCGGAAAACCTCGTTCAATCGCCTTATCAATTATCTCGGAGAACCTGTAATGTGTGTTGAACCACCTGAATCTTTTCCTGAATTCAGCATGCCGCGAAATATTCCTGTTTGCGCCACTGTCGACCTGATAGTCCTTCGTTATGTCATCGACACGTTCATATACTTTTTCCGCCCGTCTTACCCAGGCAGTATCTCCTTTAACATTGATCTCCATGGAATCTCTGATAATCCAGGTGCTGTCAAGCGGAACCTGGATATCCGAAGGATTAAAATTTTTCCCGGAATTCCGGATTTCTATTTTCCTGGTGACCGTTCCGTCGGGATGAACGATATTGGTTACAGTCGTTTCCGGTAAATTGCAGGAATATGCAAATGTCATTATCAATGCCAGCATACACTTTTGACTTATCTTTTTCATGTTGCCTTGAATAACAGGTTTTCAAATGCGGATTTTCGTACTTTGCCTTCATAAGTAATTCTGAAAGCAACTGAACATGCAGCCGGTGAACCGGGTTTCACGTTTTCTCTCAAATTGACAGGAATGCCCATGATATAATTCTCTTAAAGCATTTTCAATCAAAACTTCTTGAACAGTTTACCAATAAGACGTAATTTTAACAGAAAGGTATAAAACAAATTCATTAAACACATCACTCAGATCACTCAAAATGCAAAGGATTATTAAGCTGAGCACTCACAGTAAAAATGGGCTCTATGATATCACTCATGAAGTGCAGGAAATCATTGAAGCCAGTGAAATAAGGCAAGGTATTGCCAGTATCTATGCCCGGGGAGCAACAGCTGCAATCATGATACAGGAAAACTGGGATCAGTCGGTTCAGAATGATGTCATTACTCTCCTTAACAGGCTCATCCCCCCGGGAATATGGGAGCATGACAGGCAGGATGATAACGGCGATGCACATCTTAAAGCCGGCCTGGTAGGGGCATCGGAAGTCATTCCGGTTGTTGACGGGAAAGCAGGGCTGTCGACCTGGCAGAACGTATTCTTCTGTGAATTTGACGGACCAAGGAACGGCCGGGAGGTTGTAGTGACAGTAATTGAAGACAGACAGACTTAGTCCTTTCTATCTAATATTACCTTTACATCTTTTATGAATTGTTCGTATCCGATTCTTTTCGGAACAGATTGTCCGAATAATTTCGTAAATCTTTCTGCTGACATTTCCAGCCAATCCTCTCTTGTCATTTGGGCAATTTCAGGATCCGGAACAAATTCACGATTTTTGTTGGCCTTTGCCTTACTGTTCCAGGGGCAGACTTCCTGGCATCTGTCGCAGCCATAGATTCTTCTGCCCAATAGCGGAAGCATATTTTCCGGCAGAGGCCCCCTGTTTTCGATTGTCAGATTGGAGATGCATTTTCTGGCATCAATGGTTCTGTTATTGTTAATTGCCCCGGTAGGACAGGCGTCGATGCACAACCTGCAGTCACCGCAATATTCACCGCTGAACGGATCGTCGTAATCCAGTTCGATGTCAAGGATCAGAATGCCTATGAAAAAGAAAGATCCGGTTTCCTTATTGATAACGATCGAGTGCCGTCCCTGCCAACCCAGTCCAGCCTGCTGCGCCCATGCTTTTTCCAGGATGCTTGCGGAATCTACAACGGGTCTGCCGGCGGCTTCAGGAACAATATCCTTAACCCAGTCCAGAAGCCGGTTCAGTTTTGAAATTATGACATCATGATAATCAGTGCCATAAGTGTATCTTGACAAGATTGGAACATCGGGCTCTTTCTGGATCACTTCAGAATAATAACTGAGGCCTGTTACAACCAGTGATTTTGCACCCGGCAGAAGATAATCAGGATTAAGACGCCTCGGAATATTCCTTGCAAGATACCCCATTCTGTCGTGCATACCTGCATTGATCCACTCTTCAAGAAAAGCGCCATATTCATCAAGTGCCCTGGATCTTGCAATTCCGCAGATATCGAAACCCAGCTCCCTTGCTTTGTTTTTTATCTTTTCAGAGAGATTAAGTTCAGACATGCTTTTCATTCAGGTATTTATAAAAATCCCAGTTCAAGCTTAGCCTCCTCGCTCAGCATGCTCCTATCCCATGGAGGATTAAATGTGAGTCTTACTTTGCATTCCTTTACGCCTCGCGTACCTCCCACCTTGTATTTTACTTCCTCCACAAGATCTTCTGCCATAGGACAGTTGGGGGCAGTGAGGGTCATAGTGATATGGGCAATATGATCATCGTCAACTGTTATATCATATATAAGTCCAAGGTCATATATGTTCACCGGGATCTCAGGGTCATATATGCTTTTAAGAACCTGTCCGATCCGGGTTTCAATTTCAAGCTGTTCAGAAGGATCCATAGTGTTTGACATTTTGGATGATTAATTTATTGACAGATTTTCTAAACCGATTACTGATCTTTAATCTGGTTTCCCGAACCCTGTCAGGA
>CAZTDW010000306.1:0-3895 GCA_964611835.1 uncultured Rikenellaceae bacterium
TTACAACGACATGGGCGGGGATCTCAGCAAAGATATGAGAGTGAGTATTTATGTCGATAATGAGGAGGGCAGCGAGATCCAATGCATAACAAGGTATTGTGATTCAACAAGGATAAGCTGTCCCGTTATTAACAGGTCAGCCAGGCTGGGAGGCGGATTTGTTTTTGCACACCTGACCAATCTGCCGTCGGGAAAATACCGTATAAGAATAAAAGCCGAAAATGACTGCCTGGTGGATGAAGTCGATATACGCCCGTCAATGGATGCCGGAGTCTGCATCGTGGGAAAGACTCATCCGATGGGACATTATGATCATTTATACGACCGCAGTCACTCTGCTTTCTTTGATTATACTGAAGATGTATCAGACGGGACGCCTGTTGATGGAATACCTGTCGTGACAGGATCAGGGACAGTAACGATCAAAAACGGGACCATCAGAAATGCGACAAAGGGTTTTCTGTCGTGGGGAGTACAGTCTACTGCTGAAAACACCAGGATCATTCTCGACAATGTGGAAATATTTTCATCAGGGATCAACTGCACGGCCGTCGATGTTGAACAGGCAACTATATCAAAGTGTTACTTTAAAGTAGATAATCCTTTTATTATCAACCGTCACGGAGCTGAATTCTATGCTGTTGACCTGAGGGGCGGGCAGGCTTCGGAAGTTTCGTTCTCATCATTTTTGGGAGGTCAGGGATGCCTTTCATTCAAGGGAGACCTCTCAAAGATACATCACAACCATTTTATCAACCGTCAGACTGTTACAAACCATTACAGCATAATGGCAATGGGCGACAGTTCCCTCATATTCTCCAACCATATTGAACCCGAAATCGGTTCAGGTATTGAAATTTATGTGCACCGGGGAATAGAAATATTCAACAACGAATTTCATATCAGTGCAGCACCTCCAAGCTGTGAGTACAATGATCACCTTAGCACGAACGGTATCAGGATAGCCGATTACGGGGCAAAAAGAGGAGCAGTGAACGGATGTTACGGAAACAGAATCTATAATAACAAGTTCTTCATTTCAGGAAAAAAATACAGGGAATATCCCGATTTTATCCCAATGGCATCAGCATTCTTTTACAGCGCAAGCGGAGGAGATAATGAAGTATTCGGCAATCATATCTATATTGACCAGAAGGATCCTGACACAAACGCGGAGGCATTTGCCTTCTATATAGGCAATTCAAACGGAGGATTGATATACAACAATACAGTAATATCCAATGTTACTCCGGTATGGGTAGGGAGCTCTTACGGAAGGGCCGAAAATACTATACTTAAAGGAAACATTATCGTAAGATCACCCGGCACCACCCGTACTTTTAAACCTGTGAGAATGGGATCAACTGAGCAGCCCGACTACGTTGCACTTGGAACGCGTTTCATGTCGAACATACTCCAGGGAATGGAATTTGGAATAGATGAAACAGATCAGAAGCATAAATATTCAGTATTCTGGACACTCAGGATAAATCTCAGGGACAGGTCAGGCAAGCCCTTAAGTAACACTGAACTTATAATTTCCGACAGGAATGGGAAAGAAGTCTTTCGTCAGAAGACCGACAGTAAAGGATATCTGGAAACAGAGCTCGCAGAATATATTAAAGAAGGTGATTTAACCACATACTTCTCTCCTTACAGGATAACTTCAGGCAAAAACAAAATGGACATTGAGCTAAAGAAAAATCTGGAAACAGACTTTATAGTAAAATAGCACCAAAAGACACCTTACTTAAATAATCATTCATAAAATCCTGAAAATCAAAATTATTTAGTATGAAAAAGTTCACATTAACAGCGCTTTTTGTCGTGGCTCTTAACATTCCCGCCATTTCGCAGGAGCAGGCCAATTATGATGAAAACAGGGTTCCGGATTTTAAACTTCCCGAACTTCTCAAAACAAAAGATGGAAGGATAGTAAGCACAGCCAGCGGATGGATAAGTATCCGCAGGCCGGAGATCCTTTCGCTTTTTGAGGAAAACATTTATGGCAAAATACCCGGAAAGCTAGGGATTGAAACCTGGAAAATAGTGGAACAGAGCGAAAATGCCCTGGGAGGCAAGGCTGTCAGAAAACAGGTAGTTCTTACTTTCAGGGGCAATCAAAAGGAGCTGAATGTCAATCTATTGATTTACCTTCCAAAAAAATCCGGTAAAGTACCGGTCTTTGTTGGATACAATTTTTATGGCAATCAGGCTGTTACTGATGATCCGGAGATCTTCCTGACAAAATCCTGGGTGAGAAATAATCCCGAAGCCGTTATTAATAACCGTGCAACGGACAAATCGAGGGGTACAAATAAAAGTGCCTGGCAGGTTGAGAAAATAATCTCATCAGGTTATGGACTTGTAACCCTTTACTACGGTGATGTGGACCCGGATAAAGATGACTTTACGGATGGTATACACCCGTTACTTTACAAGTCGGGACAAACAATGCCAAATCCCGATGAATGGGGATCAATTACTGCATGGGCATGGGGACTGGGCCGAGTGATGGACTACCTTGAGAAGGATCCGGATATTGACGCGGGCAGGGTAGCTGTTATGGGACACTCCAGACTAGGTAAGACCTCCCTATGGGCAGGTGCTCTTGACCAGCGGTTTGCTATTGTAATCTCCAACAATTCAGGATGCGGCGGAGCTGCATTGTCCAGAAGGCTTTATGGAGAGACACTTGCAGGAATGAATCAGTATTTCAAACACTGGCTCTGCGACAACTGCAGCAAATACGATAACAATGTCAATGACATTCCGGTCGATCAGCATATGCTGGTAGCGCTGATTGCACCAAGACCGGTTTACATAGCCAGTGCAGAAGAGGACAGATGGGCGGACCCGAAGGGTGAGTACCTGGGAGGATATTATGCATCGCCTGTATACGAACTGTTCGGTAAAAAGGGTCTGACATCCCCTGAAATGCCAGGGATCAATTCTCCGGTTATGACTACAATTGGATACCATATCCGGAGCGGGGGACATGCAGTTACGGCTTATGACTGGGACCAGTATATACGATTTGCTGATATGCATCTTAATAAAAAACAGAATTGATCATCTGACAATACATATCCACTATTGATTAATAGAACGGGAGAATTCAGAAATTTCCCCCCAATCTCTTAAGAATATTTTCTGACCAGAGGTAAGTGGGAGGTATCTTCCCTGCAATCCTTGTTTTTGTCGGGTAAATCAATGCCGGAAGCTGATATATATCTGTAATTTTCAAACTATTGAGCATTTCTATTGCCGGGCCCTTTCCATTTATCTTATCCTTTGCATTCTGTGTTTCAGGGGGATTCCTGAGGATCACCGAATCACAGTGTCCGTCAATCAGTGCCCCGTACAGGGCAACAACTCCCATTTCATCCCTTGCAGCAATACTTATCCTGTCGGGATCAATTCCAGGCAATGTACGGCAGAATTCAATACATCTCAGAAGATCGTAAACCTGCATTGAAGCAAGAGTTCTGCCTGTCCAGGCAGCAGCTCTCCTGACATGCCATTGAAGCTCCGGACTCCATCCGAATTCACCTGTTCCCCTTGTTTCAAAAAAAGCAATATTATTACCGGACTGGATCTCATATGCAAAACCCTCTGCTGTCCACCGTTCTTCATCATAATTCCTGAGAACAATATAAAGAGGATTCAGACTGTCAGGGTTATTTGCCCAATGAATGTCGACCTTAAGACGCCAGCCCGGTTCGGAGATAAAGCTAAATATCTCCTCTCCGTACTTGCCGCCATCCAGTGTTCTGAATTCCATTGTTTTACTAAACGGGGGTGGATTTGTCGGAAAAGCTCCGAAAGTTCTGGTCAGTAAGAAAGACCTGACAGAATCTCTGAAAGCGTCGAGTTGAGCGAAAGTTGTGATTTC
>CAZTDW010000307.1:0-3885 GCA_964611835.1 uncultured Rikenellaceae bacterium
CCTGATCAGCGGCCGTTTGAGCCTGTCCCCGTCATAGTACATTCCCACCCCTCCGGTGCCGCGCGGACACAGGCGGCCGTTGCAGTGCTGGTCGTCGTCATTCCCGGTTATCTTCCATATCTTTCCCTCCGGCGTCTTATAAACCCATGCCGCACATTTCCAGAAGCACAGCTCGCAATATGTGGGGGTCCGGTTTGTGCCGGGATTCAGTTCAGCGATCTCGTCTGGTGAAAGATCGGTGCTGAACATCCTGCAGCCTCCTGTGCCGAGGGCTACAGCACCGGCTCCCAAAACTGAGATCCGGATGAAATCTCTTCTGCTGGTCATATAATAATCCTGTAAAAGAAGAAGTAAAACAAAATTCCAGCCTTCCTTATGATGTTATCTATATGGTTGGATATTTTGATCCACGAAACTAGTAAAAGTGCTGTTAATTTAATAACAATATGATAAATATTATCGGTACAGGAGGGATTAGGGGATTAGAGGATTAGAAAATTAGAGGATTGCCGTTATCAGCTTAAGAACGAGGCTTCAGATTTTAAAATGAAGAACTTATAACGGGTTCCATCGAGTATGAGATTGAATCAAAAGTCCTTTGTGTGCCTTCGTGAATAACTTTGTGAAACTTTGTGGTTCAGGAAGTTATGTTTAACCACGAAGGATCACAAAGGTTGGCACCAAGATACACAAAGGATTGTACCTATCAATTTCTATCTATTGCTACCAATTTCTACCTATTTCCATCTATTTCTATTTATTCCCCTTTACCTTGAATTCAGATAATAAACGGTATAAACATTTTGGTTTCGGTCATGTATTTCCGGTATGCATCACCGAACTTAGCTATCATCTCCTTCTCCTCCATGCGCGCTGTGAACCATACTGCCACAAGGGTCTTTCATCATTGTTCCGGTGCCCAGCAGAAACAGTGAAAAATAAAGAGGATGACGGATATAGCTGTAAACACCTGTTCTGACCAGTGCCGTGGTTTCCTCAATATTGCTTCCGGCTTTGCCATGCTTTCTCAGAAGATAAAAACCTGCAATACCGTAGTACGCCGACAGGATCAGGAGTATCCATGAAATGATCTGCTTTACTGAGAAGGGATCCCGGAACCAGACGTGGATGTTAAGCAGGACCAGGATGAAAATACTCTCAAATGCAAAGAAACGGGGAATCCCGTGATATCTTCCATGCTTTACGGAATAGAACCACGAGAATGCCACGATTGCTGTTGTGCCAATGATCAATGTTACAATATCCATGTTATTTATTGTTTTTCCTTCTCCGGCAGGCAAAGGCTTGTCTTTCTGATATACTTATAAACTTCCAGTTGTGATCTCAGCTGTTCTTTTCCGGGTTTTACGAACCTGTTTGACAGTGAAGGATCGAGTTTGCGTGCCTTTACATTGTCATTCCACTGTATCTCGAAGATTTGCTTCAGTTCGTTCCTGATATTCCTGTCAAAGACAGGACAGGTTACCTCGATCCGGTGGTCGATGTTCCTGGTCATCAGGTCGGCCGATGAAATATAGCATTCTTCGTCGCCCCCGTTGCAGAAGATCATGAAACGCGTGTGTTCCAGGAAGCGATCGACGATCCCTATCGCCTTTATGTTCTCGCTGAGGTTTTTAACACCCGCCACCAGGGAGAACATACCGCGGACTATCAGTCTGACCGTTACGCCGGCATTTCCTGCCTCATAAAGGTGGTTGATAATGTCTGCATCCGTTATATTGTTAAGTTTCAGCCATATATATGCCTTTTTCCCAGCTTTTGCATTCTTTATCTCGTTATCGATCAGAAGGGTCATCCTGTTCCTCAGGAAGAATGGGGAGAGGACCAGGTGATAGAAGTTATCCTTCCTGTAGTTGACATTAAAAAAGCTGAAAGCCTTATAGACTTCATTTGTGATCTTTTTGTCGCTGGTGAGCAGCAGGTGGTCGGTATAGATCCTCGCAGTATCTTCATTGAAATTGCCGGTTCCTATTGCGGCATAGCGTTGCGCGACATCTCCCTTCACCCGGGTTATGAGGCACAGTTTTGCATGCACCTTAAGTCCGGGCACACCATATATTACCTTGACGCCTTCCTCCATAAGCTTGTTTCCCCACAGGATATTTGCTTCCTCGTCGAACCGTGCCTGGAGCTCGACCACCGTGGTGACCTTCTTGCCGTTCCTTACGGCGTTGAGCAGGGCGTTTATCACGCTCGAGTTCCTTGCAAGCCTGTACAGGGTTATATGGATGGAAGTGACATACGGGTCGATTGAAGCTTCGCGGAGCAGGTCGATGAAATGCTCGAAGGGATGGTAGGGGAAGAAGATCATGACATCCTTTTTCTTTATCACCGAAAGGATGCTCTTTCCGGGCTGGATATCCCTGTGCGGGACAGGCACCATCGGCTCGAAATAGAACTTCTTCCTTCCCGTATGGGGAAAATTCATGAAATCCTTGAAGTTGTGATACCTGTTGCCCGGTATCATAACGTCGTCGGGACCGAACTTAAGCAGCCTGGTCAGCACCTTCAGCATCTCCGGCGGCATGTCGCGGTCGTAGATGAACCTTACCGGGCTGCCGTGCCTTCGCTGCTGCAGGCTCTTTGACAATTTTTCAATATAACTCTCCGATATGTCGTCAGTTATTTCAAGCTCGGCATCTTTTGTGAGCTTGATGGTATATGCCTGTATGGCGTTGAAGTCGAAGATGAAAAATATGTCTTTGAGCCCGAAGCGTATTATGTCATCCAGGAACATAACATATTTGCCGTCATCCCTTTCCGGAAGGACCACAAACCTCGGAAGCACCTGGGTTGGAATTTCCATCAGGGCATACCTGCTTTTCTGGGTATCATTCTTCAGAAGATGGATGGCGAGGTATATCCCGTCGTCGGTAAGGTTGGGAAGCTTTGAGTCCTTTTCTATCATGAAAGGCATCAGCCTTGTCCGCACCTCACGGGTGAAGTAGGTCCGTACGAAATCAGCCTGTTCCTTGTTCAGCTCCTTCTCGCTGATTATATGGATATTGTGTCTGGCAAGCTCCTGGATAAGGTTTACATAGATCTTTTCAAACTTGGCATTCTGTTCAAGCACTATTTCCTGTATTCTTTTCAGGGTTGATTTGGGATTGTATCCGAGGATGTTTTTTGATTTGTCGCCGAAATTTGAAAGGCGGCGCAGGGTAGCAACCCTTACCCTGAAGTATTCATCGAGATTGTTTGAATAGATGCCCAGGAATTTGAACCGTTCCAGGAGGGGCACGTCTTTATTTTCCGCTTCCTGGAGCACACGCTCGTTGAATGAAAGCCAGCTTATCTCCTTGGGTATGTAGGTCTTGTTCATATTGATTTTTCGGGTTTAAGGAAATAGTCCGTTCTCCCTTTCTCATGGAAAATGCCTTCCCATGTGTCGCTTTTGAATGAAACGCATACGATTCCGCTCTTTGGAAGGAAATCGCAGCCGCTCTTTGAGAGCCGGTCGGGTACTTCAGTAAAGGAAGGGTTATGTCCGAAAAGGATGATGCTGTCGATCTTGTTGTCTATATCATCAAAGATAGCAGAAAATGATTTGAGTCCGCTCTTGTAATAAAGGCTGCTTTTGATTACTATCTCATCCGGATCCTGTCCGAAGACCCTGGCAAATATCAGTGCGGTCTCATAGGCACGGAATGCCGGGCTGGAAATGAAGAGTCCGGGTTTCGCCTCTTTCTCAAGAAGGATGTGGGCCATCTGTTCGGAGACCTTTTTCCCCTTTGTGGTGAGGGATCTTTCAATATCCGGGAAGTCGGGTTCCGGTTCTTCTGCCCTGCCGTGGCGAACGAAAATCAGCTTTTTCATTATCAGATGTTTATTTACAAATTTTTGTTTCACCTCCTAACCACGGAG
>CAZTDW010000308.1:0-1115 GCA_964611835.1 uncultured Rikenellaceae bacterium
TGAGAGAATTTTTTTCAGAAAAAACTTTAAAACAGAAGGGTTTGAAATATTGTAACGTTCAATAAGATCCCTGTAGATAATGGTGTTGAAATAATCCTGCAGCTTTTTGATTTTCAATGTCTCATCAAGACCGACAAGCTCCGGGAATCCACCGAACATCATAAATGACCTGAAACTATCGAGAATTGAAATCTTCTGTCGTGTGGAGATATATTCGGTTTCTGCCCCTGTGAAGCGGAGATACTCTTCAAAACCAAGCGGATAGAGTATATAGTTCAGTGTCCGGCCCCGCAGTTCTGTAGCGATCTCAGTACTCAGGAGTTTTGAATTTGAGCCTGTGATGTAAATATTCCTGCTTATCGTATCAAAGATCCTCCGGATGAATTTCTGCCAGCCTTCGATATTCTGGATCTCATCAAAGAAGAAATAACATTCACCCGGATCATTTTTCGGATACAATTCCTGATATGCCTGTAATATCAGATCAAGATCCTGCTTACCAAGGTCCAGTCTTTCATCTTCAAAATTGATATAAAGAATATTCTTTTTTGGTACTCCTCCGGATATGATCCTTTTTATCGTCTCGTATAAAAGAAATGTTTTGCCACATCTTCTGACCCCCGTCACTGATATTATCGAACCTGAATCAACCGGAAGTTCAAGGTTCCTTCTTAATCCTGCTTTCAGACGCGTCTCATGAAAGTCGGCAATGATAGTTTTAAGAATATTCTTCATGCAATGAAACTACGATTATTTCGCTAATTTAACGAATATTAATTGATTTTATTAGTTAATATTACGAAAATTAATAAGATTAGTTTGTAAAAATAGCGAAATAAATATTATTGATCGGTTAGTTGTTTTTGGTTTCCTGCTTACTTAGGTTTACTCCCCCCATCCCCTAAAGGTTTACCCCCCATCCCGATAGCTTTCGGGACCCCTAAAAGGAAGCTAAATCCCTGTACTACAGCTATTACAGATCACTGAATATCGGAGCGAAGCGGAGATCCCGAGAGCGAAGCGACTCGGGACTGAATACTGGATCTATGCTCTATTCTCTATGCTCCATGCTCCATGCTCCATGCTCCATGCTCCATGCTCCATGCTCCATGCTC
>CAZTDW010000308.1:1215-3885 GCA_964611835.1 uncultured Rikenellaceae bacterium
ATGCTCCATGCTCCATGCTCCATGCTCCATGCTCCATGCTCCATGCTCCATGCTCTACGCACTAGAACTCTGGAACTCTGGAACATTGGAATCATTCACTCCATCGCTTTGTCGCTTTGTCCCTTTGTCCCTTCGTCCCTTAGTCTCTCAGTCCCTTAGTCCCCCCAGCATCTACCGCCACCTCTCCACTCCCACAAACGCCGCCATCTTCACCCACTCACTCACCACCGCCTGTATCCCCTCTTTTTCGCGCCACCATTTTTTTAGGTTGTACCCGTGATTATCAGCAGGACAGCATAGCACGGTGACCGGCAGCTCCGCCTTTCTGAATACGGTCTTGAATATCATGGACGATCGCCGGGTATGGGCAGGGGAGGTTACCAGTATGATTGTGTCGGTTTTACTATCGCCGGCAAGGTAATTCCGGATAACCGTTGCCTCGTTCAGTGTGCTTCTTGCATCGCCGGGAAGTACTTTTATGCTGTCCGCAGGTACCCCGAGTCTGACGGCTGCATCGTAAACCTGTGTTGTGGTGCTTATAATGTTTACCCCTCTTTTCTCAAGTTCCATGTAGTTTCCCATACTTTCTTCAACAATGATCAGCCTGGATGCAATTCCTGCATTATAAAGGTCAGCTGCCTTCATAACCCTGTCGGGGATGCTTCCCATTAACAGTACCAATGCATCACCATGATCAGGATTGTCATCCTTCACCAGCCACATCCCCACCCTCCGGCAGCTTACAATGTCAACAGCTGCAATTGTTGCAAGAATTAAGAAGAATACTATTCTTGATCTCATTAATTGTGGACAGCCTTAAAAATTCATCAAATCCTCAAACTCTGGAACCTTGGAACCTTGGAACCTTGGAACATTTTCGTTTCCCGCAGATTGTCGCAGATATCGTCGATAAATTGCTATTTTGCCACATCTTCTGGTTTACCCCCATCCCGATAGCTATCGGGACCCCTAAAGGGGGGCTAAATGGCTGTACTACAGCTATTACAGGTCACTTATTATTGATCACTGATTACTGAATACTGATCCTCGCCCTTCGCCCTTCGCTTAGTCTCTGAGTCTCTGAGTCTCTGAGTCTCTGAGTCTCTGAGTCTCTTAGTCTCTTAGTCGCCCCATCGCTCCCTAGCTTTGTCGCTTTGTCGCTTTGTCGCTTTGTCCCTCAGTCTACCTGCTGCCAGCTTCCCACCGATTCCGTAAATTTGTTCCAGGAAATTATTTCAATCCCGCTGATGGTACTTTCGTCGGTACCCCCGTAGACCACCATCTTCCGGATTCTTTTTTTCTTTTCCTCTGAAGGAAAGAGTTTAAGATTACGCAGAAAATCAGCTGTAAAAGTCATACCAACCTTTAACTCGATTGCAGTAATATTACCGTTTTCACTTTCAATAATGCAGTCTACCTCGCTGCCATTGCTCTCGCGCCAATAATACACTGAAGGACGTTTGCCGGCATGTGCCTGCCACTTTATTATCTCACTGATGACCAGGTTCTCGAACAACGCCCCGTAGAGGTAATGGGTTCTTAGCATCTCCGGACCTGTTATCCTTAACAGTGACGATGCTATGCCGGTATCATAAAAATAGAGCTTTGGCGATTTGATTATCCTCTTGTTAAAGTTGTTATGATATGGCTGGAGGAGGTAAATGACATAACTCGATTCAAGGAGCGACAGCCAGGCTTTGGCAGTATTCACTGCTATGCCGGCATCGGTGGCAAGAGATGTCAGGTTGAGTATCTGACCGGTTCTCCCGGCACATAGTCCCAGGAACCGGGAAAAGCCCTGAAGGTTTTCAACCGGTCTCAAAGTGCGTATATCCCTCTCAATATATGTCTGAAGATATGAAGGATAAAAATCGTCAGGATCAATCTCCTGATCATAGATGCGAGGGTAAAATCCCCTGCAGATAAGTTGTGAAGGTTCCGGTAAACCAATACTCCGGAGCTCGGAAATGTCAAACGGAAGCAGGATGTTTACGCTGACTCTTCCTGCAAGCGACTGGCTTATTTTCTCATTGAGGATGAAGCTTTGCGAGCCGGACAGTATGTATTGACCAGTGGTTTTTTTCTCATCTGAAACAGTCTGGATATAGCTGAACAGTTCAGGCAGGTTTTGTGCTTCGTCAAATATCACCCTGTCGCCGGCATTTTTCAGAAAGCCATTTGGATCGGCCGTTACCAGTTCCCGCGTATCCGGACGCTCCAGGTTGAAATATCTGTAATCAGTAAATGCTGATCTTAGAAGTGTTGTTTTACCTGACTGTCTTGGACCTGTTACTGAGACAACAGGGAATTTATTCAGCATTTTTCTAAGATGCCCTGTTATGTTCCTTCCGATTATCATTTTATGCGATTATGCATTCTGAATGCAAATATACATATTATTTTTCTTATTGTATACTTCAGGTTAGTATTTCTGCTGATAACTATGGAGACAAGGTGCTTAGCAGTATTCAGTAATCGGTATTCAGTATTCGGTAATAGGTATTCGGTAATCGGTAATCGGTAATCGGTGTGCAAAACTGAATACTGAATATCGGAGCGAAGCGGAGATCCCGAGAGCGAAGCGACTCGGGACTGATTACTGAACTACTCACATCACACATCATCCTGATAACCACAGAGTTGCACGGAGTTTTGCACGGAGTAACACGG
>CAZTDW010000309.1:0-3883 GCA_964611835.1 uncultured Rikenellaceae bacterium
AAGAATATTCTGGCACATTGACGATAAATACCTGGGAACAACCAGGAATATTCACCAGATTGAACTCCTCACCGATACGGGAAACCATTCATTGACAGTTGTCGATGAAGATGGAAACAGATTAAGCTCTCCTTTTATAATTATCGGGAAAAATTGAAATAATAATCGTATTTTGTTACTTAATAAAGACAAACAGAAGCAAATGGCTGATTCCGAAGAATGGTTCCCGGTCGTCGATGAGGAAGGAAAAACAATATCCATGGCTCCCCGCAGCGTATGCCACGACGGGAAGAGCAAATTCCTTCACCCTGTAGTCCACTTTCATCTGTTCAATGAAAAAGGGGAGCTGTTCCTGCAGAAGCGTGCACTTACAAAGGATCTTCTGCCCGGCTGCTGGGACACATCGGTGGGCGGCCATATCGGCCCTGGAGAAAGTGTAAACGATGCCCTTAAGAGGGAAGCGCTTGAGGAACTTGGGATCAGGGATCTCAGTTACGAATTCAACAGAAAATATATCTGGGAATCACCGCGGGAAAAGGAACTGGTCTACAGCTTCAGGGGCTTTTCAAATGAATTGCCTGTTGTAAACAGGGATGAAATAGACGATGGAAGATTCTGGTCGAAGGAGGAAATCATTTCAAATCTGTACAAGGACATATTCACGCCGAATTTTGAATATGAATTCACAATGGTTATAAAAGAATTTATTAATTGAAGGAGTAATAAATTAAATCACATAATGATGGACAAAGCCGTAAAGATCCTCATACTGAACAATGAAATTGAAGCTGCACTTATCGACGGACTACTTACTGAAAGGAATATTCCCCACATGATACGCTCATTTCACGATTCCGTTTACGACGGTCTCTGGCAGATGCAGTCAGGCTGGGGCCAGCTTCTTGCTCCCGAAGAATACCGCGAAGAAATAATGAAGATCTACGAAGAAATGTCAGATTCAGAATGATTGTCTCCTTCCTGCCGTCTTTTCCTGGAAAATATTCCCCTTTCCAGTCCCTTTATAAGCATGTAATTGATCATACCTATTATCACCATCGCCAGAATAAATAACGGATAGGATATTTTCCAGTTTTCCTGCCCTGTCATCATGGTCCATTCCGACATGCCTCCTATGCCTGCAATAAGGGTTAACGGCATAAATACGGTTGCGATCATTGTAAGCCTTCGTACAGAAGCATTTGTCGCGTTCGACATCTGTGTCATCCTGTTGTTCAGAAGGGATGTGTAAAGCTCCATAAGGCTTGTCTCAATCTCACGGTATGTTTCTGTAAGCTCGAAGAACTTGGAAAGGTGGTCATAAATGTCGCGGTATTGAACTATTGTCTTTTCAGGGATGAACGGGCAATCAAGCCTGTTTATCTTTACCAGTATCTCCCTTTCGTGATAAAGGCTCTTCCTCAGGCTTACCAGATCCCTTCTCAGATGAATCAGCTGCATCGGCTGGAAAAGAGCAACATCGTCCATCAGTGTTTCTTCCGCTTCTTCAAGTTCATCTTCCATCGTGTCAAATGCGCTGTATTTCTGATCGACAAGATAGTCAAGCACTTCATGCATAAGATATGCAGGACCGTTTTTTGCATACATGATATTATGCTCCACTATGTCCACAATGTTTTTAAGGGGCATCCTGTCTTCCGAATTATGCCCGCTCACAGTTATTATGAAATTGTTGCCTATGAACAGGTTAACCTCATCCGTAAAAAGGGTTTTGTCTTTATAGCAGAATGCATTGAAAAGAATAAAGGTGTTGGTCTGAAAATGCTCGATCTTGGGTACCTGTTTTTCATCAAAGCAGTCCTCGACTGACAGGGGGTGAATACCGATGACATCAGTCAGAATGCTTATTTCCTGCTTTTCGGGTTTGTAATAATTAAGCCATATGAATCCGCCCTCTTTTAGTGATTTGACTGCCTCTTCCGGTGTTTTTACCCCGTAAAGTATCCCTGAGGAAGTAATATGAAAAAATTTGGACTCAATCATGATCAATGTCTTATGTTATTAAAAATTTATCTCCCGACATTTGCAAAAACAGAATCCAAATTACGAAAAAGTTTAGTGCAGAGAGATGAACGGCAAAGATTAAAGTATGATGGTATTCTGATTAAAGCCCGGCAGTTCCGGGTATCGAACCAAAACAACATTTTTATGTTAATCTAGTGAAACCTTAACTTTCAAAATATTATGAACAACGCGATTTATAGTTTCAGGGAACCCAAAAACGAGCCAATTTTGTCCTATTCACCGGGAAGCCTGGAACGGGAACTCCTGAAACAGGAGCTTGATTTGCAGAACAGCAAAGTAATTGATATCCCTCTTATTATCGGTGGCAAAGAGATCCGCACAGGCAAAACGGGCAAAGTCGTTAAACCGACAGACCACGGCCATGTTCTTGCAACCTACCATATGGCTACCGAAAAAGAGGTTTCCCTGGCAATTGAATCGGCGCTTGCGGCAAAAGATGAGTGGATGACCCTTGCCTGGATGGAAAGGGCAGCCATCATGATAAAGGCTGCCGAACTCATTTCAAAGAAATACAGGTATGTGATAAATGCTGCCACAATGCTCGGCCAGGGGAAGAATGTCATCCAGGCTGAGATCGATGCAGCATGTGAGACCATTGATTATCTCAGGTTCAATGCATATTTCGCCTCAATAGTTTATGGAGAACAACCCCTGTCTGATAATCAAAGCATTAACCGGCTCGAATACCGACCCCTCGAAGGATTCATATACACCATCACTCCTTTTAATTTCACTGCCATCGCTTCCAATCTTAATACAAGCGTCGCCCTGATGGGAAATACGACAATCTGGAAACCGGCATCCACTTCGCTTCTTTCAAATTACTACCTTATGAAGATCCTGGAAGAAGCAGGGCTGCCAGGCGGCGTGATCAATTTCGTTCCCGGTTCGGGCTCGCTGATAAGCAGTGTCGCATTGAAGCACAGGGAACTTGCAGGGATACATTTTACAGGATCAAACAATACATTCAACAGCCTTTGGAAACAGGTCACCGACAACCTCACTGCCTACAGGTCGTACCCGAAAATCGTCGGTGAAACGGGAGGCAAGGATTTTATTTTTGCCCATAATAGCGCCAATCCGCTTGAACTTGCAACAGCAATAATCAGAGGAGCCTTTGAATATCAGGGCCAGAAATGCTCAGCCGCTTCAAGGGCTTATATTCCTGCCTCCCTATGGCAAAAAACAAAAGAATACCTGGTGAAAATGACTTCGGAAATGAAATCGGGCGATGTTACCGATTTTAAGAATTTCCTCAATGCCGTTATAGATGATGCTTCCTTTGAAAAAATAATGCATTACATAAATGCAGCACACAATTCTTCAGAAGCTGAGATTATTGCAGGAGGGAACGGCGATAAATCAAAAGGATTCTTCATCGAACCTACAATAATCGTTACAGAAGATCCTCATTTTGTCACCATGGAGGAGGAGGTCTTCGGTCCGGTAATGACAATATATATTTATGAGGATGACAGGTATGAGGAAACCCTCAGGCTATGCGACGAGACTTCACCCTTCGGGCTTACGGGATCTATTTTCAGCAATGACAAATATGCAACAATCAAGGCATGCAGGGCTCTCAGGTATGCAGCCGGCAATTTCTACTTCAATGACAAACCCACCGGTGCGATGGTCGGCCAGCAGCCCTTCGGAGGCTCAAGAGCTTCGGGCACCAACGACAAGGCGGGCAGCTACCTTAATCTTATCCGCTGGGTAAGTCCACGGACTATCAAGGAGACTCTAATACCTGCCACAGATTTCAGATATCCGTTCATGGAATAAATCCTGACTTTTGACAATTAGTGCGGTATAAGATGCGACCACTCAGTTTATGAAT
>CAZTDW010000310.1:0-3874 GCA_964611835.1 uncultured Rikenellaceae bacterium
GAGGCCTTTAAAGCCCAGAAATTCAGGAATGACAATGGTAATGGACAAAGGCCTGAGCATAAGAGCAGCTGAAGATTTTATGTCGGTGGGTCATGAATATACAGATCTGGTCAAACTGGGATTCGGAACATCCCTTATTACTCCAGGTTTTGAAAAGAAACTGGAAATCTATAAGGAAGCCGGATGCAAACCATACTTCGGAGGAACTCTTTTTGAAGCTTTCATTATCAGGAACATGTTCAGGGAATACATTGAATTTCTTGATAAACATAAAATTGAACTGGTGGAGGTTTCCGACGGATCATATGAAATGGATCATACCAGGAAACTGGAATATATAAAGACACTGGCCTCACGCGGTACAGTTATTTCAGAAGTCGGATCCAAAAAGAAAGACGTCATCTATTCTCCTGAAGAATGGGTTCAGATGATGAAATCCGAACTTGAAGCCGGATCGGTCAAGGTAATAGCCGAAGCACGCGAATCAGGAACAGTAGGCATTTACAACGATGACGGATCGGTCAATATGCCTTTGATCAAGGCAATCTCCGATCATGTGAAGCTTGAAAATGTTTTATGGGAGGCTCCTCTGAAATCCCAGCAGGCATGGTTTATTAAGCATTTCGGAGCGAATGTCAACCTTGGAAATATTGCACCGGAGGAGATAATCCCGCTTGAATCGCTGAGAAGAGGACTTCGCGGAGATACATTTTTTCAGTTCCTGCCTGAGGATCTTGTAAAATCATGACAACCATTGTTGACCGGTTGACACTAATTAACCTGCGATGCGAAAATTCGGCCTGATTGGCTATCCGCTGGGACACTCATTTTCAGGTAAATACTTCTCGGAGAAATTCCTGAAGGAAAATATCACCGGCTGTTCATACAATAACTATCCGCTGACAAACATAGAGCAGTTGCCCTGGCTGATCGAATCAGACACGGAAATCTCCGGACTGAATGTTACCATCCCCTATAAAACTGATGTAATCAGATATCTCGATCATATTGATCCGGAAGCTGAAAAAGTAGGAGCTGTCAATGTTCTGAAAATCGCAAGGTCAGGTAGTAGTGTACATATCAGCGGATATAATTCCGACATTTACGGGATCCAAACCACATTAATGCCTTTTACTCCGGACGATCTTCAGAATGCGCTGGTACTCGGCACCGGAGGCAGCTCCAAAGCAGTCTGCCATGTGCTGTCAGAAATGAATGTATTTTATACCCTTGTTTCCAGGTCTGAAAAGCCCGGCTGCATTGTATATTCAGATATAAATGAAGGTTTGCTCAGGGGAATAAGATTAATAGTAAATACAACACCTGCAGGCATGTATCCCGACACCGAAGGAAAACCAGATATCCGGTATGACCTGTTGACAGAAAAAAACATACTTTTTGATCTTGTATACAATCCTGAAAAAACTGCATTCCTGAAAGCAGGAGAGGAGAAGGGTTGTAAAATTCTTACCGGATTGGAAATGCTTTATTCCCAGGCTGAAAGATCATGGGAGATATGGAATGATCCGGGGATCTGAAAATCTTAACTGCTGATGTCTTAAGGAAGCCCACGGCTGTTTATTCAGCTTTGCCGGGCAGCAGGCTTTTTTCTCCTGAGCCAATATCTTTTATCGCAATCTGTGCACTCCTGAAGCCAGTACCCAGGAGTCACATAACCACCCTCGGGTGTTTTAAGCAGGCATTCGTAAATGGCAAAAACCGGATTGAAAACAATATCGGTAACTCCGATGGTGTATGTGGGTTCATCGTTTTCGGTAAGGGGAGGGGTCACTGACTCCATTACCTGCAGATTGTTGAATTCAAGCAGCTGGCGTAGAAATGCAGCTCTTTCAATTCCGGCTCCCGTTTCTACAATGGTACACCTTATGCCATCAATTTCACCAATTATATGCTTTGCATTGTTTATGCCCATGATACTGGTCAATTAGTTTTAAATTCCAAAGCTGAAGTTTCTGATCGCTTCAAATACTGAGCTTGCAAATCCTGTTATAAATATACCGGCAACACATATACCCAGCGCAAACTTTGTGGAAAAATCGCTTTTGAACCTTTCAACAGGCGATTCACTGGCATTGATAAACATTGCCTTAACAACAAGCAGGTAATAGTAAAGGGATATAATTGTATTAAGCACCGCAATCGTTACAAGAAGATAATAGCCCTTTTCAGCAGCTGCAGTGAACAGGAAGAATTTTCCGAAAAATCCTGCCACCGGCGGGATTCCGGCCAGTGAAAACATCGACAGTGTCATCACCAGGCTCAGGCCGGGATTGGTATGATAAAGTCCGTTGTAATCATTCAGGTTCTCTTTGCCTGTTTTGTTTGCAATTGCTGCCACCACGCCAAATGCGCCCAGATTTGAAAAGATGTACACCAGCACATAATATATGACAGAAGCCATTCCCGTGGCATTTCCTCCGATTATCCCGAGGAGTATATAACCTGCCTGGGATATGGATGAGAATGCGAGAAACCTTTTGAGGTTTTGCTGCCTGATGGCAAATAGATTTCCGATAGTCATTGTGAGCACCGAGGTAACATAGATAGCCTTCTGCCATGTGGCCATAATGACAGGAAATACCGTGAAAAGGACGATAAGGAATATGAATATTGCCGCTCCCTTGGAAATTACAGAAAGGTAGGATGTAATATTAACGGGCGCTCCTTCATAAACATCAGCGGTCCATAGATGAAAAGGAACGATTGATATTTTGAAAGCCATCCCGGAGAAGAAGAATATAAATCCAAGTATCTGAAGATTATTATTTCTGAATAAACGAGCCGTTTCCTCAAAATATAACGTGCCCGTTGCCCCATAAATCATTGCGAGGCCGTAAAGCAGGACACCCGAGGAAAGTGCTGAAATGAGGATAAGCTTGATGCCTGCCTCAGCAGATTTGTTATTGTATCTTTCATAAGCCGCTAATGCAGCCACCGGTATTGTGGCAAGTTCAAGCCCTATATAGAACATGAGAAAATGCCCTGCTGATATCATGAAGTTCATACCCACAAGAGTTGAAATGAGAAGTATGAAATATTCACTCACCCTGTCGCGGTTTTCTTCTTTATCAAGCCATGTCAGCGACTGGATCAGAACAAGGAGGGCTCCTATATTCAGGATATTTTTCATTATCAGCCTTGTTTTGTCGGCTATGTACATATTGCCGAATAGAGATCCTGACGGTGAGGGCAGAAATCCCACTACAGTGATAATGGCATAAGCAGTTACTGCAAGAACACTTATTGATCTCCTGTTTTTTGAAGAAGTAAATATTTCAGCTGCCAGAATAATGAGGGCAACTGCTGTTAAAAGCAGTTCATGCCTCATTAATGCAAAATCTCCAACACTCATATAATTGATTTGTAAGGTATTTTCGATTCAAATTCATTCATAGATTCTCACTAACAACAGGTGTCTTAAAAAATATTCATTCCCATTATCTTATTCAATATGGGCTGAAGGCTGGCCCCTGTCATTGAGGTAAGCCAGTATGGTAGCAGGCCGATGAATGCGACAAATGCAATCAGCGTTACCGTTGAGATTTTTTCATACCACCTGGCATCCCTTAGGAGCTCATATTCTTCATTCTTCGACGGTCCGAGAAGCAGAATGGCAATTACTCTCAGAATATAGACTGCGGTTATGACAATAGAGGTCACTGCAACTATTGTTGCTATCCTGTGGAAAAGGTCGGGATGCTGAAATGCGCCGACAAAGATCGTCATTTCGGCTACGAATCCGCTGAGTCCGGGCAGTCCGAGAGAAGCCAGTCCGGCTATGACATAGCATACTGACAGGAAAGGTATTACTTTCATCAATCCCCCCATTTCATTTATCATCCTGGTATGTGTT
>CAZTDW010000311.1:0-3840 GCA_964611835.1 uncultured Rikenellaceae bacterium
GTTAGTGCGGTAAAAATCAACTTTCTGATTTTTTTATCATTCATTTTCAATGTGTTAAAAAATAAAACCGCACTAATTTTTCCGAGCGTCACAAGTCAGGACTGCAGCCCTCTATTCAAATGATGAGAAATGCTTCATGAACTGGGTACGTTCATAGACAGCCGGTTTCTCATAATTAAGGTAGTTGAGCCTTCCCCTGAAAACATCAATCCTCCTGAAGTTCTTTGAATCCATCCAGTCTGATATCTGGTCATTCATCGTTTTGATGTGACCAAGACCTTTTTCGTACAATACGGAGCAGACCTGGACTGTTTTTGCACCTGCAAGCAGGTACTTGACGGCATCCTGCCCTGTGTGGACGCCTGTTGAGGCAGATATGTCGATTTTAATGTCCTGGGAACTGGCCATGGCGATCCATCGCAGTACATATCTTCTTTCATATTCTTTGCTGAAGACCGAAGCAGGGATGATCTCCATCCTGTTTATGTCAATATCAGGCTCAAAGAACCTGTTGAACATAACAACCCCTGCAATACCCCTCTTATAGAACTGATCGATCATATAAAGAATATTCGAGAACCTGAATCCGATTTTCAATGCGATGGGGATCTTTACACTGGTTTTCAGCTTCCCGATAAGATCAAAATAAAGCTTCTCAGATTCCACAGAAGATTTTTTCCTGTCGACAGGAAGATAAAAAACATTTACCTCTATTGCATCTGCGCCGGCATCTTCCATCTTTTTTGCAAATCCTGTCCAGCCTTCGGCACTGTAGCAGTTTACGCTGGGGATGACCGGGATCTTCAGGTTCTTTTTGGCGTTCCTGATAAGATCGAGATAAGTATCGACAGAATTTGACTTAATATAATTGGAAACATAGTCATCAGCCTCGGGGTATTCATGTGATGAAGGGAAAGAGTGTATCTGTGCATTTATCTGTTCTTCAAACAGTGATTTCAGAACAACAGCCCCTGCCCCGCTGTCCTCAGCTTCCTTAAGCTGACCCGGTGTTGATGTGAGACCGCTGCTGCTTACGATAAGAGGACTTCTGAGAGTCAGTCCCAGGTATTGTGTCTGAAGTTTTTCCATAATCGGGTTTGTTATTAGTTGTTGTTATTGCGTTCTCCAAATATAAGACTTCCTATCCTCACTATCGTACTCCCCTCGCCTATTGCTATCTCAAAATCGCCTGACATTCCCATGGAGATCTCTTTAAAATGCCTGTAATCTGAAAAATAATCATTCTTCAGATCATTAAAGCATTTTGAAAGATACCTGAATTCGTTCCTGACCTTTTCCTGATCATCGGAAAAGGTAGCCATTCCCATGACACCGCATATATTGACATTTTCAAGACTCTTAAAGTCAGTATCAACAAGCATCTCACGGAGCTCATCCATGCTGAATCCGAATTTCGTTTCTTCTTCGGCGATATGGATCTGAAGGAGGCAGTTTATTGCCCTTCCCGCCTTAGCAGCCTCCGCGTCAATGACCCTGAGAAGCCGGAAAGAGTCAACCGATTCGATCATGCTGATGAACGGTGCGATGTATTTGACCTTGTTTGTCTGGAGGTGTCCTATCAGATGCCATTCTATATCGTTAGGAAGGAGATCTTTCTTCTGCATCAGTTCCCTTACCCGGTTTTCGCCAAAACAGCGGTGACCAGTGTTATAGGCTTCAAGGATTTCAGCAACCGATTTGGTCTTTGATACGGCGACCAGCTTTACCCCCGGAGGCAGAGTTTCCTTAATGGTTATTATATTTTCTGATATGTCGGGCATTCAGGATACTTTTTTCTGTGGTTCTGCCTTTTGCGGTATCTGCCTGTAAGAGAAAGAAGTTATTGAGGTATTCTTTTCAATTTCTCTGATTTCACAGAGGTCCGCAAAGCAGGCACAAAGGTCCATAGAGGGTTATTTCAGAAGGTGAATTACCAGGCCGCTGCGTAATTTCGGCTCGAACCAGGTTGTTTTGGGAGGCATAATATTTCCCGAATCAGCTATTGTAATAAGTTGTTTCATTGATACAGGATAGAGTGCGAATGCCACTTTCATTTCACCGTTGTCGACCCTCTTCCTGAGTTCGCCCAGCCCTCTTATGCCGCCCACGAAATCAATTCTTTTCGAACGCCTGAGGTCCTGGATATCGAGTATCGGGGTAAGTATCTGGTTTGTAAGAATGGTTACATCAAGTACACCGATAGGATCGCTGTCATCGTAGGTGCCCGGTTTTGCAGTAAGGCTGTACCAATTGCCTCCAAGGTACATAGAAAAGTTATGAAGCTTTGAAGGCCTGTAAATTCTGGTCCCCTTTTCGCTTACGATGAATCCTTCACCGAGTCTCTGAAGGAATTCATTTTCCGTGTGGCCGTTGAGGTCCTTTACTGTCCTGTTGTAGTCCATTATCCTGAGCTGGTTGTCGGGGAAATGCACTGCGAGGAAGAAATTGAATTCTTCTGATCCGTCATAGCCGGGATTCTGTTCCCGCTTTTCCTTTCCCACAAGGGCTGCAGCGGCTGTCCGGTGGTGGCCGTCAGCCACATAGGTATATGGGACCTTTTCAGCAAAAAGCTCCTCTATGCGCCTGTTGATACCGGGTTTTCCTATAACCCAGAAATGATGCCCGATACCATCGTCAGAAACAAAATCATATTCCGGCTTTTCATTTCCCACAACCGTGTTTACTATCTCATCTATTTCGCTGACAGCAGGATAGGTAAAA
Organism: uncultured Rikenellaceae bacterium; assembly: GCA_964611835.1. Taxonomy (GTDB): domain Bacteria; phylum Bacteroidota; class Bacteroidia; order Bacteroidales; family VadinHA17; genus LD21. Next base: position 2,722 of record CAZTDW010000311.1, read on the forward strand.
AAGACAGGTTCTATATTCGCATTGTTCACCTTCACGTGGATCATCCTGTCCTGCTCCTTATCGGGTCTGGTAAGCTCATGCTTTCTGATTATCCCGTTAAGGTAATCATCAACCGATGCACAGCCTGCAATCCCGTACTGGATCCTGCCCTTCATGGTCTGGGCATAAATATAGAAACAAGGCTGATCGTCCTGGCGGAGCCATCCCTTTTTCTGCCATTGTGCGAAGTTTTCTACGGATCTCTCGTAAACCTCCGGTGAATGGATGTCGGTGTCGGGGGGGAGGTCAATCTCCGAGCGGGTGATATGGAGCAGTGAACATTCTTTTCCCTGGGCCATTTTTCGTGCTTCCGCGGTATTCATCACATCGTAAGGCAGACATGCCAGGTCACCGGCGATGCTGCGAGGGGGCCTTAATCCCCTGAATGGTTTTACTATAGCCATGTTATGTATTAACCTTAAAATTGAAATATTATGGTATCCCGCAAGCATGCGGGATCTACATTTTACTTATTACTTTTTACTTTTACCTTTTTACTTTTTACTTCCTACCAGGTTTACCCCCCCATCCCGATAGCTATCGGGACCCCTAAAGGGGGGGCTAATGAACTGTACTACAATTACAACTGGTTACTGATTACTGATTACTGATTACTGATTACTGATTACTGATTACTGCTATTCAGCCTGAATCTTTCATTTCCCGTCTTAAAATAATCAACGATCTGGCGTGCAGCGGCAATACCGGCATTGATATTCGCCTCGGCAGTCTGGGCACCCATTTTCTGGGCTGTAAAGATATACCTGCCGGAGTAATTTTCCTCAATGATTTTCCTGCAGTCGGGTTCAACGTCGGCGAGGTATCTGAAGTCAGGGCGTTCCGCGAACATTTTCAGAAGTGACTCTTCGTCAATGATCTCTTTCCGTGCGGTATTGACCAGAACTGCTTTTGAAGGCATCAGTGAAAGAAGGCTGTAATTGATGGAGCCGCCTGTTTTCTCGTTAAAAGGCAGATGCAGGGAGACGAACTGGCACTGTGCATACAACTCTTCCGCTGTTTTGCATGGTTTTATGCCAAGTTTTTCCATCACATCGTCGGGCACGAAGGGATCGAACGCAT
>CAZTDW010000312.1:0-3779 GCA_964611835.1 uncultured Rikenellaceae bacterium
CAGATTACGGTTATTGGATAAAACGTGCAATCTGTAAACTCATATTAACAATCCGTTAACAGAGAAATGAAAATCCGTCAATAATTTTTTAAATTAATGCATTAAAACTACCCTGACCTGATTGATTGGATTAACCAATTGAGTGTTTCATCGACAAATGATCTTTTTTATTGGAAATCAGATAATTTCAACTATATGAAAGCGTTCATATGTCTTATTTTCCTGTTCTTGTCAGTCTTTCCTGAGGTGACTGGCATTGTAAATTCGCAAAGCAAGCTGAAAAATGCTCTAGTTATAAGGCGGGCATCCGTATTTCAAAAAGATACGGCTGAGGTGAATCGCCTTGTCAGGGAGGGATTCAGATTCCTGTCCAAACCGGTTCAGGTTGAGAAGGCAAAGCAGCAAATTGACAGTGCATTCCTTGTCTGCGATAGGAAAAATATCGAAACTCCGGCAAAGCTGCATTTGCTGGCCGCGGAGTATTATTTTTTTACGGGTGATCTCAGGACTGCATCTGAAGAGGCAACCAAAGCCCAGGAGAAATCTGAAGACAATAAAGAATTCCTGGTGCAGGCGAAAACCAATATATTTCTTGGAAGATATTTTCTGCGGACAGGATCCTACAAGGAGGGTATTGAAAGTCTTGAAAAAGCTATAAGTTTATCGGAAAAACATGGATTGAAGGGGCTTAAACCAAGGTCTTATCTGATACAGGCATCGGTTTATGAAAGTCTTGGTGATTTTAACGGATTGCGCAAGAATCTCCTGAAAATGATAGGTGCCGGTTTCGAGGAAAAGGATTCCATAGTGGTTACTGAAGGCTACTATCGTCTTGGAACTTCTTTCTGCGGTGATTCGGCAACTTCAGTCAGGAGAAATTTCATGAAGGCCGATTCCCTGCTCAGGGAAAGCCTTAAAATATCACTTGCCCGGAATGATACTAACCTTACTGCCCTTGCTTATGCAAATACAGGCTGGAATTTCTACCTTGAAAGAATGTATGATTCCGCACTTATAAATTATAACAGATCACTTAAATACAGTGTTGCCTCAGGGCATCATGCCACTTCCTCAAACTCACTTGGTAACATAGGGACAATCTTCAGGGATCTTCGTAAGTACGAAGAATCGGCTAAATATTATAATAAAGCTATAGAAGTAGGAAAGAAAGTTAATGACGTGTATAATCTCAGGTGGATATATGAAGATATCAGCAAAATGTATATTGCATTAAAGGATACTTCAAAGGCTTTTCAGACCTACGTGCAGTTTAAGAAATATAATGACATGTATCTCATGAAATCGAGCAGCCAGGGGCTGGCCGATGCACGTGTGAGATATGATGCTGAATCTCATAAAAAAGAGGTGGAGCTGCTTTCCCTCAGGCTGAAGAACAACAGGTTGCTGAATTACGGTTTCGCCGGACTTGTCATACTTACTGCTGCTTTGGGCCTGTTGCTTTACAGGGGAACGCAACTCAAAAACAAAAAAAGGATAAGTGAAATGAATCATAAAATTTCCGAAATTACCCAGGCAAATCTGCGCCAGCAGATGAATCCCCATTTTATCTTCAATACACTTAACTCCATTCAGTATTACATGTATCAGCACGATAAGCTGGCAACGAACAATTACCTGACGAAGTTCTCGAATCTGATGCGCAAGGTCCTTGACAATTCCCAGCATACCTCTGTCCCTCTCAGTGATGAACTTGCAGCACTGCGGCTTTATCTTGAACTGGAAAGCATCAGATTTAAGGATAAATTCGTTTATGAAATAAATATTGACGAGGATATAGATCCGATAATGTATAAGGTTCCCACAATGCTGATTCAGCCTTATGTTGAGAATTCCATTTGCCATGGCATAATGCCGCTCGAAGGGAACGGGATTGTAAAAGTTGATCTCAATCTGAATGAAGATTATATACTCTGCACAATTGAAGACAACGGAATCGGGAGGGAAGCAGCTAAGGAGAGAAACCTCCGAAGGGAAAGCAATCATAACTCACTTGGTACTCAGATCACAAAATCAAGGCTGGATCTTGTAAATGAACTGTACGGGACCAGTCTGAAAACGATTTATACTGATCTGGAAAATGAATCGGGTGAATCAACGGGAACCAGGGTTGAAATACATATTCCTATTCTGACATGACAAAGAAGATTAAGACCGTTATTATCGACGATGAGACTGATGCAGTTGATTTCATCAACACAATAATAGGCGAGTACTGCACCTCACTTGAAGTTGTGGGGAAGGCCCACAATGTTATTCAGGGGGTTGAGGTCATAAATCAAAGTAAACCCGACCTTGTTTTTCTCGATGTGGAAATGCCAAATGGTACCGGTTTTGATCTTCTGGCCCGTTACCCCGAAAAGGATTTCGATGTTATATTCATAACTGCGTTCAATCATTACGCTATCAGGGCCATTAAGTTCAGTGCCGTCGATTATATTCTTAAACCGATAAACATAAATGAGTTTATTGAAGCCGTCGACAGGGTTATAAAGAAAAGAGCTGAAAGGCCGAACCAGGCAAATGACAATTTCAGAGTACTGATGGAAAATCTCCGGACAGCCATGCCTTCAAGGCTGGCAATTCCCACCTCCGACGGAATGGAATACCTCAATCCAAAGGATATCATAAGAATTGAAGCCGACAGAAGCTACTCATGGTTCTTCCTTTCCGGGGACCGTAAAATACTTGTCTCAAAACACCTGAAGGAGTTTCAGGAACTGCTCAGCGATCGTTATTTTTTCAGGTCCCATAATTCCCATCTGATAAATATGAAGTTCGTGAAGAAATTTATCCGCAAGGAAGGAGGTTATATTGAAATGTCGGATGGATCCATAGTTCCGATTTCAAGGAACAAAAAAGATATTTTTCTCGATCATATGTCGAGGTTTAAAGGATAAAAAGAAAGGACCCGAGCGGGTCCTTTCTTTGTTAAATTCAAACCTAAACCTAGTAGCCGATTGGCCATTAAGATCTTATTTCAGTGCTGTGACTTCACCGGGATTACTGAGCAGCATCGGGAAATATGCGGCGATAAGCTGGGTGGCTTCAAGATCGCCACGCCCACCCGGAGTAATAACCTTCTGATGGAAATATTCACTCCTGTTAAGTTCTTCGTCTGATGTGACTAACCCATCTTTGGCAAATTCTTTACCAAGCTTCTGTACTCCGAAATAATTGCTGTTGCAAACATACTGTACCGAAAGCTTGTCAGACAGCACAACAAATTTTTTGCAGTTTTTGTCTTTACAAACTACAATCGTTACTTTCATGGGAGAGTTTTCATAACTGATGGAGTAGGCTTTGCAATCCTCCCCGTTCATCGGAACCTGATTGTCGGATAACTCAATCCTGTAGTCACCCAGCGGAGTGAAGGTTTTTCCTTCAGCAACAAATTTTCCTGCAAATGCAGCAACACTGAAACCTGTTACAAGCACTGCTGCTAAAATCATTCTTTTCATGGCTTAAATAATTTAATTAATTTTAAAAATCAGAGAACTCTTTTTACTGCTTTTACTATCCGTTTGTCCAGAACGTATATTTTTCTTAAACAGTTTTCTTTTTTACTCATACCGAAATTATATTTTAAATAAATAGCGGAAAAGACCTAATCAACGAATGCCGGATTTGAATCAACGGTTGGTTAAAAATCGGCCGGCTGACAGATCTATTAATTTTAAAAAGATTAAATTTAATGCATTAACACCGTGCCTGATGATTTATACTATTGGGCATTAACCTGTATTCCGACTATAATTTAA
>CAZTDW010000313.1:0-3705 GCA_964611835.1 uncultured Rikenellaceae bacterium
CCTCCCGAGTACTCGGGACGGGGTACCAGGACTCTGCCCGGTGCTGTCGTCGGGTAATGCATACAAAATTAAACAGCCGGACCGTTAGAGTGCATATCAACGCTCCTGCCACGACTAATAACAAGTAAAATATGATAACAAAGTCTTCACTCAAACTTGAGATTGAGCCAGTTACAAAAAAGAATTGGAACCTATTCGTAAAACTCTTTGGTGAAAAAGGAGCTTGTGGTAATTGCTGGTGTATGTATTATCGATTTAACAAAGCCGATTTCGAAGCTGGAAAAGTGGAAGAAGGGAATAAACGTGCCATGAAAAAAATTATTTGGGACGGCAATCCTGTTGGGCTTCTTGGTCTCATTGATGGACAACCAATTGCATGGTGCGCGTTTGCTCCAAGAGAAGATTTCATCAAATTGGAAAAATCAAGAGTACATAAAAGAATTGATAATGAGAAAGTCTGGTCCATTCCATGTTTCTACATCGATAAAAGTTACAGACGATCCGGAGTTTCTGTGCTGCTTCTAAAAGGTGCCATTAACTATGCAAAAAAAATTGATATTAAAATTATAGAGGCATATCCAGCAATTCCAACTCAGGATAAGATCCCAGACTCTTTTGCATGGTTTGGTCTATATAAATCTTTTAAACGAGCAGGATTCGAAATTGTAGACAGTACTTCAAAAAATAGGCCTATGGTCAGATACTATGTTGACAAAAAGATTAGAAATTAAAATATACAAAACGCTAACACGGACAATGCGGGACTGCCCGGATGCTGCGTCGGGTTTCGCTTACTGAATCCTACCGCTTGGCCATTATGGGTAATGTCAACACAGATTCAGACTGACAAAAACTGTAAGTTCCCAGGTTCACCGGTATAATCTTGACCTTCAATCATACATCCTGGAATAAATTCTATGGACCTGGAAGTGCCAATTATTAAAAAACCTACCGGCTTCAATATTTTCAATGAACAATTTCGCCAGAAAATCCTTAAATATAAAAACAGACTGACTATGGCAGAATTAAAAACAATTCAAAATGATGCAGATGTTATTGAATTTGTTAAATCATTTGCCGATACGGAACAAAAGCGTAAAGACAGTTTTGAGTTAATAAAACTTATGCGGGATTTCACAGGATTTGAGCCGAAAATGTGGGGTCAATCAATTATAGGATTTGGCAGTTATCATTATAAATCAGAAAGAAGCCGGCAGGAAGGAGACTGGCCCTTAGTGGGTTTTTCACCAAGAAAAGCGGCCATTTCACTTTATGTGTATACAGGAACTAAAGAGCATGAGTATCTTCTTGATGGATTGGGAAAATATAAAATGGGAAAAGCTTGTATCTACATCAAGAAATTATCTGACATCAATTTGGAAGTTCTCAAGAAACTAATGAAAGAAACAATTGATTTTTTGCAATCGAAATACACATCTATATCATAATACCACTATGGATAAAGCCGCCCTGTCAATGATTGAAAACCTTCACAAGAATACGGGTAAAACATTGCACCAATGGATAGACATTGTAAAAAAGGAAAATTTCGCAAAACACGGTGAAATTATTAAGTTTTTAAAAGACAAGCATAGCCTGACTCATGGATTTGCTAACTTAATTGCTCATAAGGCAAAAGGATCTGACGCAGATTCGGCAGTAAATAAAAATGACCTTTTTGAATTGCAATACAAGGGCAAAGAATATTTTAAACCGCTGTATGAAAAATTGCTTCACGAAATCAAAGTGTTCGGTGAGGATTTTGAAATTGCCCCCAAAAATGCATATGTGAGCCTCAGAAGGAAAAAACAATTTGCAATATTGCAACCGGCAACCAAAACCCGTTTTGAAATTGGTTTAAACCTTAAAGGACAAGAACCTAAAGGGAAATTAGAAGCAATCAATTCTCCAAACGCAATGTGCTCCCATAGGATCAATCTTTCAGATATAAAAGACATTGATAAGGAAGTAGTTGGCTGGTTAAAAGCAGCTTATGACAATGCTGGATAATTAAAACAATACCCGTAACACTTACAATAGGGGTAATTTGTTTGTCACGGTTTTTGCTCCCTATATGACGCAAATATTGCTTTTAATCAAAAAACATTGAAGAATAATATTCATGAGAAAACAAAACAAATTAATTTCCATTTCATATTTTCTTGTACTCACTTTCCTGATATTCACTTCATCCTGCCAGCAGACCAGAAAGGAGAAGTCTTCTGATAAAATTACCGTTGCATCTTATTATTTCCCAAATTACCATACAGAGGACCCAAGAAATATTATCAATAAAGGCCATGGCTGGTCTGAATGGGAACTTGTAAAAGCAGCCAGACCCCGATTCACGGGACATCACCAGCCATATGTCCCGGCCTGGGGTTACACCGACGAAAAAGATCCCCTTGTAATGGCCCAAAAGATTGATGCGGCTGCAGACAACGGAATAGATTGTTTTATTTTCGACTGGTACATGTATGAAGATGGTCCCTTCCTGAACCGCTGCCTGGACGAAGGATTTTTAAAAGCAAAAAATACAGAGAGGATACAATTTGCCCTGATGTGGGCAAACCATGACTGGATAGATATTCATCCCTATAAACTCGGAGAAGAACAAAAACTTCTATACCCTGGTAAAGTATCTTCAAAACGATTTGACGAGATATGTGATTTCATGATCAAAGAATATTTCACCAGGCCAAACTACTGGAAAATTGATGGCAAAGCTTATTTCTCGGTGTACGATATTCAGAAATTCATTGAAGGTCTTGGCAGTTTAGAAGCCACAAAAGCTGCGATGGATCGTTTTCGTGAAAAAGCTGTAGCAGCCGGTCTGAAAGGTGTGCACTGGAACCTGGTTGCCTGGGGAAATCCCATCCTTCCGGTTGAGAATACGCCGTCAGATACTCATGAACTTATTAAAATGCTGGGATTCGATTCAGCTACCTCTTATGTCTGGATTCATCATACCGAACTGCCGGAAACACAAACAGATTATAATTGGGTAAGGGATCGGTATTTCTCGCACTGGGACAAAGCAAAAGCAGAATATGGAGTCCAGTACTTTCCAAACGTTACGATGGGCTGGGACCCGACACCGCGATGCGACTTAAAGTCAGAATGGGCAAATGCGGGTTACCCTTTTATGAATACAATCAACAACAATACTCCTGAAAACTTTAAAATGGCTTTACAAATGACCAGAGATAAACTTCTGGCTGATCCGGATGGGCCCAGGATAATGAATATCAACTGCTGGAATGAATGGACCGAGGGTAGTTATCTTGAACCAGATACAATCAATGGAATGGCTTATCTGGAGGCGATAAAGAGTGTTTTTAAATAGATCTGTCCACTTAAATAATTTTGAGTCAGTATCTTTGCAAGTACATTGCTAAGCCGGCAACAGCTTCCCCTCACCATCAAAGTTATCAGAATTCCCAAATTTGCAGCAAGACCCAGTTCTTGCTCACCCAATAATTTTTATCTTGAAAAAAACCTGATGAATAATTTGGATAATTGATTAGATAATTAGATATTTGTCTAATTATATAAATAATAATTATGAATCGGGTTTTTAAAGCATTGAATGATCCAATAAGACGCGAAATTCTGGAACTTCTCAAGGAAAAAGACATGAATGCCGGAGAGATTGCAGATCACTTTAACATCACAAAACCTAGTATTTCGCATCATTTAGATTCA
>CAZTDW010000314.1:0-3687 GCA_964611835.1 uncultured Rikenellaceae bacterium
ATTTTTTCTACTGAAAACAGATTCCAGGCTATGCTGTGTGAGGAATATTGATTCTTGTTGGAGGATGATTATTATGAAATAATCCATACAGATATTCTGCATGATTATTATAATTTTTTAGTGAATTGTTTTTTACGATATTTGATATTATTTTAGGGTTATATAAATTACAATAAATACTCTATTGCAATGAAAAGACGGAACTTGATATTAATGATTACTTCCTTGTGTGCTGCTGTTTTACTTGTTATTTCATGTGCTGTAAATCCGGTCACAGGGAAAAAGCAGATAATGCTGATGTCGGAATCACAGGAAGTTGCCCTGGGCATTTCATATGATCCTCAGGTTCTGGCAACTTTTGGCGTTTATCAGGATGAAGAGTTACAGAATTATGTTCAGGCCAGGGGAACCGAAATGGGAAAGATCTCCCACAGGCCCAATCTTGAATATCATATCAGGGTTGTTGATTCACCGGTAGTGAATGCTTTTGCTGTCCCCGGAGGATTTATCTATTTTACCCGCGGAATAATGGCTCAGCTAAATAATGAAGCTGAGTTCATGGGTGTCCTTGGCCACGAAATGGGGCATATTACAGCACGCCACACAGTAAGCCAGCAAAGCAAGCAGCAGCTTGGCACACTTCTGCTGATAGGCGGCATGATAGCCTCCGAGAAATTTGCCCAGTATGCCGAATATGCCATGCAGGGCATGCAGCTGCTTTTCCTTCGCTTCAGTCGCGATGATGAGCGTGAAGCAGACAGGCTGGGAGTGGAATATTCGTCAAAGACAGGTTTCGACGCACATAAAATGGCGGATTTCTTCAAGGTACTGCAGAAAATGAACATGGCCGAAAGCCAGGGGGGCGTTCCTACTTTCCTTTCAACCCATCCCGATCCGGGCGACCGATATAATTCTGTTAACCAGAAAGCATCAGAATGGCAGTCCACTCTCAGTATGCCGGAATGGAAAGTGAATCAGGATGGTTACCTCCGGCTTATCGACGGAATGGTTTACGGAGAAGATCCAAGGCAGGGCTACGTTGAGGGCAATGTCTTCTATCATCCGGATCTGAAGTTCAGATTCAACTTCCCCACGGGGTGGAAACTGGAAAATTCCCCGATACAGGTAACCATGGGCCCCCCTGATGGGAAAGCACTTATTCTTTTTACCCTGTCGCCGCAAAAAACACTTGAGTCAGCCGTCGACAGCACAATGGCGCAATACGGCCTCAGCATAATGGGAAGCAGGAGGATCAATGTCAACGGACTTCAGGCAATAATGACCCAGTCAAAGCAGGTCAACCAGGATCAGTCGACAGGAACAACTTCAACCAATATGGTGCTCTCATATTTCATATACTATAACAATCTGATCTATGTTTTTCATGGTGTATCGACAGAAGCTGATTTCAACTCTTATGCCAACCTGTTCAATTCATCAATGACAAGTTTTGCAAAACTTACCGATGCCTCAAAAATAAATGTAAAACCTAAAAAATTACATGTTGTCAGGGTACAACGGAACGGGACTCTGGCAGATGCATTCAGCTACTACAGGGTTCCGCAGAGTCAATACAATGAACTGGCTTTGCTGAATGATCTTGAACTTAACAGTAATCTTACTGCAGGAAAGCTTATAAAGATTGTTGGAGAATAAATCCCCGGTGATTTATGCCGGGTTAAATACAAGATCCACGACATTTGCTCTTCTGAACATTTTCCTGGAAATTTTCTTTATATCCTTTGTATGGAATGTTTTCAGGATATTTTCAAAATTTTCAGGATCATCGCTGTTAATTCCATTTAAATAGTATCTGTTAAGGATGCTTAACCAGTAAGAGTTATGAAGCTTTCCCTCCTCCCTGGTTTTTAAGATATTGCTGACTGCCTTGTCCAGGGTTATCCTGTCGGGGCCATTTTTCATCAGGGTTCTGATCTCACCGTATGCTATCGATTTAAGCTCATCAACCCTTAACGGATCACAGTCAAATGTTACCACCCCCTGTCCCTTTTGTTCAGGTCTCATCTGTGAAGACAGATTTACTCCGACACCATAAGTGCCACCTTCTTCCTCACGGATCGTTTCCGTGTACACGATATCAAGAATCCCATTTATCACCTCAAGACCAAGATAATTACGCGGAGTATATCTGATCTTATTCTCAAATGAGAGGAAAACCGTTGATTTTGGAACAGCAAGCTGTAGCTTTATCTCTTTCCCGATCTTCCCTTCAGGTTGTTCCACATTCCTGTCAACCCATGTTTCGGTACGTCCCGAACCTGGAAGTGACCCGATATATTTTTCGACAAGAGGTAAAAGTGTGTCTGCCCCAATGTTGCCGACAATGAAAAATATAAACTCGTCAGGATTGCCGAAACGGTCATTGTAGACCTGTTTTATCTGATCCAGAGATATTTTTTCAATATTTTCCTTATTCAGGACCGGGGTCCTTGGATTATATCCGGTAGTGATAAGGGATATGCTGTCGCTTTTGATCTTGTCTGGATCTTTTTCCATATTTCCGATGAAAGCTGCGTATCTTTCGATAATTGAAGCATGGGCATCACTGTCAAACCGCGGTCTGGCCATGCGCAGATAAAGCAGTTGCATCATGATCTCCAGATCCTTTGGAGTCGATGATCCGTTAATGGTTTCTGTTGTTTCTCCCAGGGAGACAGACACCGAAGCCTTCCTGCCAGAAAGCATTTTCTGAAGCGTAACATTGTCGTAGTCTCCCAGCCCGTACATCGGCAGTATTAATGACATCATATAGGCCGGCAGCATAAGATCGTTCTCAAGCCTGGAGATGCCTCCAAAGCTGAAAGCCGACAGGGAAATATTGTCTTTTTCGTAATCTGCCTTTCTGTAAACAACCTTTATATTGTTTGCCAGCGTCCACTCTGTTGCATTGAACTGCGGCAGACTGACGCTCGAAATGACCCTTGAACCATTCAGATCTTCACTGATAAGAGAAGTTCCCAGTTCTGAGTCTTCATAGGCGGTAAGTTCAGAGCTCTCTGTCTTTTGAATTATCTCAAGAGCTTCCTGCATAGTGAGGTGTTTAATGTCATCACCTTCCAGCCCCTGAATTATAATTGTCCGGTTTTCATTTACCATTACCTCCCTGAATTTCTGTGAGACCTCATCGGCCGTTATTCCTTCAATGACATGCTTCAGAAACCCGAAGTCAAAATCAATTGATGTAAGAGGCTCTCCTGTAAGAAAATAGCTTTGAATGCCCGCAATGTATGTATCATTGTCAATCTTTTCCTTCTGTTTAAAATAATTCTCATACGAAGAGAGAAGCCTTGCTTTGGCACGCTTCAGTTCACCGTCGGTGAATCCGGATCTTCTCGCTCTTTCGGCCTCGGTATATATCGCTTCCAGTGCAGCCGCTTCTTCATTCTGCCTTGCCACGGCAGTGATGGAAAAGGCATCGTAACCTCTTGCCAGGTATTCGTCGAACGAAACAGATCCGGCCACAAACGGGGGACTGCTTTTCTGCAACAACTCTGAGATACGGGTATTGATCATTGAATTCATGAGAGAAATAAGATGATTTTCCCTGATATAATTCAGGTTCTTCTTTCCATCCGGAACAGCCTCATGAAGGACCTCTACTGACACTGTTGTCTGAGGAGCCTCTTTGTGGGTTGCTAGTACGAATCGTGTTTCCTTGTAAGAAGG
>CAZTDW010000315.1:0-3677 GCA_964611835.1 uncultured Rikenellaceae bacterium
CTATTCGGCAGGATGAATTGCCTCAACCGGGCAAACATCGGCACATGCACCGCAATCTGTGCAGATATCCGGATCAATTTTATAGATGTCACCTTCTGATATTGCCTCAACCGGACATTCATCAATGCATGTTCCGCAAGCAGTACAATCATCATTAATTACGTAAGCCATTTCTATTCTTTTTTGGTTAAAATTATAACATCAATGCTGCAAACATATTCTAAATTTTTCAATTGAAGAAGGATCTTTGCAATATTTACCGATTTTCTTTGAACATCCTCCGGCATCATTTTAATCGGATCTGATAAATCAGAAGTCGAGGCTGAATGACAGATAGAAAATCCTTGGAAGGAGGTAGCCGTTTTCGATTCCCCTTGCCCAGTCAGCTCTGATGAAGTAGCCGAGCAGCTGCGCCCTTAAACCCCAGCCGAAACCATATACAATAGGTTGCCGGTTCGAATCGAGTGTTACCGTTATGGGGCCGTTCCGGTAGATTTCCTTGTCCCATGAATTCAGTCCTGACCATGGATCGGCCCCTGTCCAGGCTGTACCGGCATCGGCAAATCCCACAAGCTGCAGGCTGTTAAGGAAATTGGACCGCAGCGGGTGACCTGCAAAATAGCGTACAAAAGGCCATCGGATCTCACTGTTTATAACTGCAAAATTGGTCCCGTTCCTGATGTTCTGCCTGAATCCACGCATGTTTGTTGCAAGTGCCTGGAATCCATAATTCTCCGTATTGCTTACGGGAATGCTGTTATCGAACATCTCACTCTTGTTGAAGAGGTATCCCATCCAGTTATCCACTCCGCCGAGGTAATAGACCAGTTTTGTAGGCCCGAACGAGGTGCTTGCTGCAAAACGGTTTGCCCAGATCAGCTCCCGGTGAATCTTCGTGTATTTCCTGAAATCGGCTCCAAGAACGACCATGTCAGACTTTTTACTGGTAAGCTGGCGGTAATACTCAGCAAAGATCTTGAACCTGGTCCCGTAGTAAATATTGACTCCCCTCTTCCTTGTATTGTCATATATGACTTCACCCTTTAGGCTTGCCCAGTGCTTCGCGATTGTTTCTGAATTAAGTGAGGTAAGGTCGCGGGACAGAGTGACATGCCTGTCGTACCTGTATGCAAGGGTACCTTTTAAAGCCAATACCGGGGTAATGGGCTTGGCATAGGACAGATAAATATTGTGTGTATGGGTTTTAAAAAGGTCAATATTATCAGTACTGAAATAGGCCTGACGATGGAATATGAGCTGCTTGTCGAATTTGCCTTTAAGGCTTTCAAGGCTCAGAAGATACTCATTGCTGTCAAAATTACCCGAGAACCTGAATCCGGCCGTGAGCCTGTAATCCTCGAAAAGGTCAAGTATTCCGAACCGCGTCAGGAGATTTACCCCGGGATTGAAGTAGGGAGCTCCTCCGTTGAATACCTGGTATGAGTTGTTAAGGAAGGTAAAATCAATCTGGTTGGCTATATAGTTGTTGTAAAAAGATGTCTCATATATTCTGATGAGGGGAAGCGCCAGCTTTCCCGTATCCAGATCTATATCCATGTAATCCTTGCGCCACAGCTGTTCGTAATAATTCTGTTTTTCCTTTTCGAATATATAATGATTGATATCTATGGGCTCGTTTTTAATATAATATTCATATAATGGCTTTTTGAGGGTATCCCTTCTCTTTTTGTCCTCCGCCAGAAGCCATTTTCTTATTCTTTCGATACTGTCAGACTTGTGAAAGAACTTATTCTGCTCTTTCCTGAAAGGTGTAAGGGTGATTTCATTATCCTGCACCGGTGTAACGGAACCGAGTGAGCCCTTCTTCACATTATACTTCCTGTTCCTGAACATCACCTCTCCGTATGTGTCAGAAGTATTAGACAATGAGTGATTAAGGATGTTCCTGTCATAATTGGTGACAGGAGTTGATTTCATATAATACCTGTAGTGCGTGGTGGTGTCTATGTAACTGACAGTACTGTCAAAAACGGCAGTATATCTGTTCATTATTCCCGTATTGTCGCCTATATAGGCAAACCGGTTTCCGGCGATCCCTTCAGCTTTGTACCTGCTTGAATACTGACCCTCGGAAAGGCGGGTAAGGATGTTATTCTTCTTTTCAACATTGTAAGTGAAAAGGTCAAATATCCGGGTTGTCTTTTCAAAAGGATTGCCGTCATTAACAAGAGTGTCCGACAGCCGGTTTGATGAAAATATTATTTCACCGGGTCGGCCTTTCAGGTATGTGGGGTCGAGATCATCTGCAACATCTCTGGTTATCTGATCATTGACACCTGAAGCTATTGTATGGATGTAGATATCCGTCACACCATCCTTTACTGCAGACAATACAAGCTGTGAGCCGTCGGGAGAATACGAGAAGTTAAGGACCTTGTCGAAATACAGCAGATTTCTCTGTTCGGTTCTTTTCTCATCGAGGCGGTAGAAATATATCACCATCCCGGCCCCTTCCTCATTAATGAAAGTGAGGATCCTCCCTGAGGGATGCCAGCCTATTACAGGGTATGTGTTATCGGTCTTGTGTTCATATTTTGGCTCGGCCCTGAAGATTGCCTTATTCTTTCCTGTTGCCTGTTCATACAGGAAAATCTTTTTCCTTCCCCAGTCGTTGGTAACATAGGCCAGGTATCTTCCATCGGGACTGACCTTAACCTGCTGGTAGATCTGCTCCTTCCTGGATTTCCTGACAATGTCGGGGTCATCGGCCGGAAGATTGTTTTCTGAGGCATATTCCTCATGGTAAAATTGTTTCCACTCTATCAGGAGATCCTTGAGCTTTATTCCAAGAACATAAAGGAATCCGTCATCGATGTTTTTATATATTTTAGTAAGGTACAATATATTCGGGATCATTGCATCGCCATGCTTCCTGGCGATGAATCTCCAGAAAGACTGCCCTGCGGCTATTGCATCTTCCGACTCCAGGTGGCTTATTTTTTTGTATTTCCCCGATTTTATGCCGTCCCTGACTTTGTTTTCCGTTTCATAGTCCCATCCGAATGCAACATAGCGGGTCAACCCTTTCAGGAACCAGTCGGGCATGGTGATAATTGATGAACTGGATATACGGTCACGGAAATCGGCATTGTACAGCATTTCATTGATTATGACCTCTGTGATTGATTCGGCGATCTGTTTCTGGTAACTGATATGGTCGCCCTCGTAATAGAGCATCACCTTGTTCTTGATTATACGGTTAAAGCCGCCGGTATTGTAGGTGTCCTCGTCGAATGTAACAAGACCGACATTTGACTGCCTGTACTCGTTGTTCTTATTGTAAATGATGAAAATAATCCTCTTTTCAAGGTTATAATCGAAATAATCTTCTATCTCTTCAAGTTTTCTGGTGGCATAGTCGGCTGTATACTGGGCCAGTTCGTTGCCAAATTCATTAAAATAACAGTCAAAATCCTCGAACCTGTAAAATGACCAGTAATAGTTGTAGTACTGAACCCTGTTTTTCCCGAATGGCATCTGGTGACCGTTATAGAATTGTCCTTCCGCCCTGGGAAAGGCAAGGAAAGCCATCAAAACAAAAATTAGTCTCCAGGTATTTTTCATTTCGAAAATTCTCTCTCCACAAAACGGTTTTCAGCCGCAAATTTTATTCCAAAGGATTTGCGGAAAGAGCAAAACTAAGATATTCTTTATTA
>CAZTDW010000316.1:0-3626 GCA_964611835.1 uncultured Rikenellaceae bacterium
TCTACCTATGCTCCTTGAGAAGATCAATTTCAGGCTGAAACTCTGAAAAAACACATTTATAAATTTAAATTAAAGGAATGTCGTACAAACAAACCTTAACCCCAGGCTATGTGACCCGGCACTATATTACGGGATTACTAGCTATACTTTTAATAGTTTTACCAGGCTGTTCTGAGAAAAACAATAAATATAAACAGGGCAGAAATATCGGCGTAGGTGTCGTATCAGTAAATTCTGAACAGGTCGGGAAATATGAGAAATTCGAACTGATTCTCTCCCTCAAAAATGCAAGATATGATAATCCTTATGATCCGGCTGATATTGATATCTATGGTATATTTAGATCTCCATCGGGACAAGAAATTAGAATCAATGGTTTCTTCGATGCTTACAGGAGTGCAAATCAGTGGAAGATCCGATTTTCTCCAAAAGAATCAGGGGAGTATAAATACAAGGTTTGCATAAAGGATGGATCGGTAACGGCTGAATCGCAGAGTTCGGGCTTTACAGTTCATGACTCCGAACATCATGGATGGATTAAACCCTCTGCAAAAAATCCTCATTACTTCGAATACGACGACGGGACCTCATATTATGGAGTTGGAGCTTATTCACCCTGGGGCAATGATGATAAAGTATTCAGGACCTTTGTGGAAAACAAGGCTAATTTTTTTGCAATCTGGGATATTAATTACGGGGGATTTGTAAACGATGCCGGTATTATAGAGGAAGAGCTGGGCAGGTATAATCAGGAAAAACTCGGACAGATCGATTCATTGCTTAAAATACTTGAGAAGAACGACATAAAACTAATGTATGCCATCTGGCCGCATGACCTTTTCTCAGAAACAGTCTGGGCAGCACAATGGAAGCTTAATCCATACAGTCAGATCACTGAGGCTGAAAATGTTTATGGCGATTCACTGTCGTGGGAATACCAGAAAATGAAATACCGCTATATGATAGCCAGGTTTGCACACAGCAGAAGCTGGGGTATCTGGGAACTTATAAATGAAATGGACGGGACAGACGGATGGGCAAAAGGTCATCACGATGAGGCCTATGCGTGGATTGAAAAATGTTCGGAATTCTTTGCGGAGAACGACCCTTACAGGCATCCCGTCACAGCATCATTCAGCGGAGGATTCAATCAGTACCGCGATGCTCTTTACAGATTAACAGATGTTCCCAACCTGCATTTATATCCTGCACAGGGATGGATTCCAAAGTTTCCCGACGATAGTCTGAGAAGTGACATGTACAATTTCGCCTGGGCCAGTAAAAGATTCTGGGATAATTTCGAAAAACCGGCTATATTTGGTGAAGCCGGAGCTGATCTCACCTACTATAAGCCAGGATCAAAAGAATATAGTATATCCTATCATAATCAGATATGGGCCTCGCTTGTAAACGGACTTGCAGTTACCCCTGTATGGTGGACAGCTTCGATAATGAATGATCAGGACTGGGAACAGCTCAGGCATTTGTCTGAATTTGTGTCTGATATAGATTTTGCAAAACTTCAATACAAGCCTCTGCAGGCTGAAGCTGCCAATGCTGATGTATTTGTGATGGACTGCGGTGATAATGGATTCGGCTGGACCAGGTCATTCAGGAATAATATTATTGACAATCTAAGATTAACTCTTATGAAACCGGATAACGGAATGTATTCGGTTATCTGGTTTGATACATGGACGGGAACCATTGTTAAATCTGAAAAAGTATCTTCAGCCAGTGGAAAACTAACTCTTACTGTTCCCTCACTTAACAGACATTGTCAGGATATTGCATTTAAAATCAATAAAATATAGATTATATGGGGTCTTCAAACCGTATTTTTTCAATCGATATAATGAGGGGACTCACTCTCCTCCTGATGCTATTCGTCAATGACCTCAACATGAATGTGGCGCCCAGGTGGCTGGGGCACATGAAAGCCGATTTTGACGGGATCGGCCTTGCCGATGTTGTATTCCCCGGATTTCTCTTTATAGTGGGTATGGCAATTCCGTTCGCTTTTGCGAAAAGATATTCAAGAGGTGATTCTCTTCCCGAAATAAGCCGCCATATACTTACAAGATCATTGAGCCTGCTGATAATAGGAGTGCTGATGCTGAATACCGGAAGGGTAAATCCTGAGCTTACAGGTTTAAGCAAGGATCTGTGGGCGCTGCTGATGTATATTGCCGTTTTCCTTTTCTGGAACGATTATCGCGACAAACAAGAGAGGATCTATAAAATTACCGGTTTTAAAATGGCCGCACTGGCGATATTTATTTTCCTGATTTTCAAATTCAGGTCGGGTCAGCCGGAAAACAACGGATCACTCATAACAGGATGGTGGGGCATCCTCGGACTTATAGGATGGGGTTATCTTGTTGCGGCATTTACATATATGCTTTGCAGGCATTCTGTGGCACGAACAGCTGTTGCTGCACTTTTTTTCCTGTTCCTGAATATCCTTTCCGGTCTGGGAATGCTCGATTTCCTGAATCCTGTCAGTCCTGTCCTGGGAGTGATTATCGAAGGAAATGTACCATTCATAGTTGTAACAGGTCTGATCGCCGGTCTGATTTTACAGGATAATGATATCAGGGATTATAAAAAAGTGATCCTGATCTTTGCAGGGCTCGGGATTTTCAGTCTGGCGGCTGGATTTCTGCTAAGGAATTGGTTCATTTTTTCAAAAATTAAGGCTACACCCAGCTGGGGATTGCTCTGCTGCGGCATAAGTTACCTGACATTCACACTGATATACTGGATATCAGATGTCAAAAAGAAACGGGCATGGGCAAATTTTCTGAAACCTGCAGGAGAGAATTCTCTTACCACCTACCTTGCACCTGATATTTTATATCATCTGATATGGATGACCGGAATTCCGGTGCTGTTTTACAAAAGTTCGGAAAATCCCCTTATAGTAGTAGCCGGTTCGCTTGCCTGGGCTTTGCTTATGGTAGGGCTTACAGCTCTGTTGGCCAGAATCAACATAAGGCTGAAGCTATAATCATTAACCGGAGGAACTCTCTTGTTGGATCCGGTTTGCTTTCAGTAGATATAAGAATCCGCTATCTGGCCAGACTCATCGAAAATGGGAATGATTCTTTTTCTATACCTCTCTGTCTGTCAGGTTCGTCCTGCATCACGAAAAGAAGCTTTCCCCCGCCCTGAAGCTGATCATGCCTGATATAGTTCTCCCTGAGTGGCCTGCCGTTGAGCCTGATGTCTCCTACATAAATATTTTCAGGGCTATTCTCCGGGGCTTCAACAACCAGGTTTTTCCCGTTTTCAAACTGTATGGTCACCTTCTTAAACATCGGTGAACCAAATACATATTCATCAGTACCGGGTGTAACAGGATAAAAACCCATTGCTGAAAACACATACCAGGCTGATGTCTGGCCATTATCCTCATCACCGCAGTAACCATCGGGGAGATAATTATAGAGCTTATTCATGACATTTCTGGCATGGTACTGTGTTTTCCACGGCTGCCCGGCGTAGTTGTACAGATATATCATATGCTGCACAGGCTGATTTCCGTGTGCATAGTTTCCCATATCCATTATCTGCATCTCTCTTATTTCATGGATAACTATACCATAATATGAATAATCAAATAC
>CAZTDW010000317.1:0-3613 GCA_964611835.1 uncultured Rikenellaceae bacterium
TTCTACAAGGTCGCTGCGGTTTATTGAATCGACATAATCGGCTTCTATTATATTCAGGATTGAATTAATCTTGTCATTTCTGGCCCTGACCGGCTGCGTCTGCTGTGAGTTTCTTCCCGGAAGATAAATGCCTATCAAAATCCCTGCAACCACTGATAATGCGAGAAGCAACGGCAAAATAACACTTTTGTTTGAATTATTGTATTTCATAAACATCATTTTCAGGATCAATATAAACCAGCTCAATTCCGGCACGCTTAAGAAGGTCGAGTCCGTCAGTATTGTGATATCTGTTGCAATACACAACTCTTTTAATTCCTGACTGTATAATGAGCTTGGAGCATTCCATGCATGGGGATGTTGTGACGTATAAAGTAGAATCCTCGCTTGAATTATTTGACTTGGCTACTTTTGTAATTGCATTTGCCTCTGCATGAAGAACATAAGGCTTTGTCATGTTGTTTTCATCCTCGCAGACATTTTCAAAACCTGCAGGAGTTCCATTGTAACCATCGGAAATGATCATCCTGCCCCTGACAATCAGTGCGCCCACCTGTCTGCGTATGCAGTATGAGTTCCCTGCCCATATCTGCGCCATCTCAAGATATCTTTTATCGAATGCTTTCTGCTTCTCTCCGTAGGGCCTTATCAAGTCACTCATTTTCTTTCGATTTTAAAGCGACCAAAGTTAAAAAAAAACGATAATGTTTAAATTACCAAATGATTGTGAAATAATTATTTTTACACTATCAACAACCTCAGTAGATGTTAACGTTTGCAGATAAGGCTATATTGTTTTTCAGCAATCTTAAGTTTGCAGGCAGTTTGCCCGATGGTATTTCAATAATGAATCCTTTTACGGAGAATAAAGATGTGATGGATACAGTAAGTGAATTCTACAGGAAATACTATTCGGATTCACGGACAAGGCGACTGATCATGGGAATAAATCCCGGACGTTTCGGAGGAGGCCTGACGGGGATCCCCTTTACCGACAGTGTAAGGCTTAAAGAGAAATGCGGATTGTCAATCCCGGGAGTGAAATCATATGAGACATCATCAGTTTTTATCTATGAAATGATAGACTGCTACGGCGGCCCGTGGAGTTTTTACAGAGATTACTACATCACCTCCGTGAGCCCTCTTGGCTTCACTTCTCACAGTGAAAAAGGAAGAATTGTAAATTTCAATTATTACGACAACAGGGAACTTGAAACATCAATATCGGGTTTTGCGGTTGATTCACTCAGAAAGCAGCTTGATTTCGGCATTGAACGCGATGTATGCTTCTGCCTGGGTTCCGGAAGGAATTTCCGGTATCTTTCCCGGCTGAACCGGGAATATAATTTCTTTGATCATGTTGAACCACTGGAACATCCCAGATTCATCATGCAGTACAGGCTGAAGCTTAAGGATGCCTATATTTCGGAATATATCGGAAAACTTAAAAAAAATTATGGACACACTTTATAAATACGGAATAAGAACTACATTAATATTTGAATTATAAGTATAATAACGTATATTTACGAAATACGAACAATTTTAATCTGAGTGTCATTTTACAATTGCCGATGACCAGGGTTCAAAAGGGGAAGTTTGAAAAAGCCGATGTGAAGCTTGCAAGGTATGCGAAGGCGATGGCTCATCCTGCCCGTGTCGCCATACTGAGGCATCTTTCTGCCGTGAATGCCTGCTGCTTCAATGAAATCTCAAAAGCTATCCCGCTGGCCGATTCAACAGTCTCACAGCACCTGGCGGAGCTGAAAAGCGCGGGATTGATCCATGACAGTCCCGATCCTCCGAGGATAAAATATTGCATAAGCGTGGATGATTGGCGGGCCGTCAGAAAGCTGGTAAAGGAAATTACAAAGATCAGATCAACAAAAAATGAATAGCAAATATAGTTTATGATATGAGAAACAACTGGTTAAAAACAGGCTATCATTCGAACGGGGTAATTAATCTCTCTCCAAGGCAAAGCTATGATCTGTCGAGGAAAGGCGCCATTATAGTCGATGTAAGGGAATCATACATGAACAGCTTTAAGATGTTCAATGTTGAAAAAGTAATATATATACCCTTCAGTGAGCTGGAAAAATCCTATCAGGGTCTGCCGGTAGACCAGCCTCTGATCTTTGCCGATGTCTCCGGTCTGAAAAGCCGTGAGAGCGTACTTTTCATGTATTCGAAGGGATATGAAAATGTGGCAAACATGGCCGGGGGAATGGCTTCCTGGGAAAGAGAGGGCCTGCCATTGACAAAATGACAATAATCAATATGTGGATTCAGTTACCGTTTTTATCATTCCCTCTATTGTTTCAGCATTAACATCTGCCTGGAGTATATGTGCAGGGGCAGGAAGATAACCCCTGTCTTTGCCCAGAATGCTTATCCTTTTTCTTATCTCATCCCTTATAAGCGTCATGTTTCCTGAAGGCAGCAGCGACTGCTGATCAATTCCACCGAAAAAGCATATCCTGTCACCAAATTTGTCCTTTAGTTCCTGCGGATCGGAACCTTCGACATTGGGTTGCACCGGGTTATAGACATCAACGCCTATTTCTGTGAAATCATCTATCAGGGGTGCTACAGCTCCGTCTGAATGCATAATGATTATTATATCCCGATTTGCCTTGCGGAGAATCTCTATCATCCTTTTATGCCTGGGTCTGAACCTTATCCTCCAGTCTTCTGGTGAGATAAGGGTTGAAGTCTGACTGCCGAGATCCTCTCCAAACCAGATGGCGTCAACGCCGAGTCTTACCAGCTGAAGGGCCAGACCCGTGCTCCATTCTTCAACCATATCATTCAGAGGTTCGATCCATGGTTCGTCACAAAGCATCCCGGTCATGTACTTTTCAAGTCCGGTCAGATGCCAGGCCATCTCAAACAATGAGATTTCCACATCTCCTATCACAAAGAAGTCTTTTCCGAATCTGTCAATATCCCTTTTGGCCTTTTCAAACCTGCCTCTTGCATAGGGATCGGGGAATGGGTAGTTTTTAATATCCTCTTCCGATGATGCGTTCTCAAGAGGACATTTTACAACTTCAACATATAAAGGGGTCGGCTTCATGTGCATGCCGAATTCATTGCTTGTAATGTCACCCTTGACTATGCGCGGGACATACCCCACCGGAACAGTTCCCCCGACAACAACTGCATCGCTTCCCATCCTTGTCCTTATTTCATTGGCAGAGATGCGGTAAGTAAGATCTTCATAGTATGATAAAGAGTAATCAGGCTCAATCCCTAATCTCTTTCCAAAAGTTTCGGTAAGCTGCCTGCAAAGATCAAACTGTATCGGCATCCGGTCGGGGAGGCCTTCTGTTTTCCTGAAAGCTCTTAATATCCTTTCTTTTGAATTCATCTGGTAAAATTTAAAATTATGCCTCTTACAACAAACTTTATAAAGGTAATCAATGGACGGATATTAATTGATTTATGCGACAACAACAGATGATATATAACATTATATAAGTTGATATATATCTATCATACAATTGATTAATATCAATTCGTCCTGACTTGTAACGCTTTTTTAAATTAATGCGTTTTCATTTTCTGACACACTGAAATTTAATGATAAAAAACTCAAAAAAATGATTTT
>CAZTDW010000318.1:0-3600 GCA_964611835.1 uncultured Rikenellaceae bacterium
ATGCAAAGATCAGAAGCATGGATGATCTCCTGAAAAGCGGCTCCACCTGGAAAGTAAACTGATTGTTGATCTGATTAAAGCTGAATGTAATTTGGCAGATTCATTCTCATGAGTGAATTTAGACAGTCATCTCTTAAGAAAGTTATTATCTAATAGAATTGATGATATTTAACATCATCTATAATGATATGTATCAATTATATTATTGATTTATATCAACCATTTAATTGATATATGTTATTTGAGCTGTGATAATTGGTTTAAAGTTATGCATTCTGTTCAGCCAGTTTTTAGTTAAGTGTCTTTCATATTCCTGTTTTTTACTTGCGATACCCAACCCATCCATTCAGCATAAGCCCTGAGCCATAATGAAATTTTAC
The DNA here is from genome assembly GCA_964611835.1 of uncultured Rikenellaceae bacterium. Taxonomy (GTDB): domain Bacteria; phylum Bacteroidota; class Bacteroidia; order Bacteroidales; family VadinHA17; genus LD21. The sequence goes on from CAZTDW010000318.1 coordinate 381, forward strand.
CGCCCGGCACCGGGTTCCCACAATTTTGCTAATTTTAAATTCTGATCAATGAGCATTCTGATTATTTAATGGATCCTAAACAGCACATAACGCCTGAATTCAGCCAGCTGCTGCACGACCAGCAGGAGAGGGTCAAAGAGCTTAGCTGCATTAACCAGACAACCTATATCCTCAAGGAAAACAAGCCTGTGGAGGAAACACTTCAGCAGATCGCACTGCTCCTCCCTCCCGCCTGGCAGTACCCCGAGTATACCACCGCAAGGATAACTTTCATGCACAATCAGTTTGAGTCGATAGATTTCCGGGAGACGAAATGGAGAATGGCTCAGGAGTTTGAGACCATCGATGGTGAAAAAGGATTGATCGAGATCTATTATACAAAAGAGTTCAGGGAAGAACATGAAGGTCCATTCCTGAAGGAGGAACGCGACCTTGTCATCAACATATCAAGTCTGATAACCGGATATATAAACAGCCATAAGGCACGCGACTTCATCCGGACCACCAGCGTTCCCCTCAGGGAGGAAGATGATATTGCCCACATTCCAAGTAAAAAGCTTCTGCAGAGATTCCTCGACAGGCATAATGCAGAACGCGATGTATTTCATGACCTTCAGCCTTTTAAGGTGAAGGAGATACTCCTGCTGGCAAACCTTTACGATGCCTACTCAATCGAGGGGGAGGGACGTTTTGCAGACCATATCCTTGGCGAATACTATCATATGAGCCTTACTTCCATCCCCAGGGTGACAGGCGTTTCAGGTGAGGAGGAGGCTTTCAACCGCCTGAAAGCCAGGCATTATGATATGATCATCATCATGATCGGCGTGGATAAGGAAAGTCCTATGGAGCTCTGCAGGAAGATCAAGGACAAGTATCCATATATGCCTACCTTCCTTCTGCTTAATAACCCGGCCGATATGGAATTTGTGGAAAGACAGAAGGCATTGGGAGTACCATTTGACAACTACTTTGTATGGACGGGCGAATCGAAGGTATTCTTTGCCATGGTCTCCCTCCTGGAAGACAGGGTTAACGTTGAAAATGATACCCAGAAAGGCCTTACGGGTGTCATTCTTCTCGTCGAGGATTCTGCGGATTATTATTCCAGCTACCTGCCCATGCTTTACAACCTTGTGATGGACCAGACCAGGAACCTGATCGAGGATGTATCGACGGATGAGCTTTACAAAGTACTTAAGCTCCGCGCACGTCCTAAAATCCTGCTTGCCTCAAACTGGGAAAGCGCAATCAATATCTTCATCAAGTACAGGAACAACCTGCTTTGCGTGATTTCCGACATAAGGTTCTCAAGGAATGGCGTCATGAATGATAAAGCAGGATTTGAGCTGATCCAGCACATCAGGGAGGATCTGCCAAACCTGCCTACAGTGCTACAGTCGTCGGATCCTGAAAATGTAAGGTATGCCTTCACCCTGAAATCAAATTTCATCAACAAGAATTCCGCAAGCCTTCTCCAGGATCTTAAATCGTTTATAAACTATTATCTGGGTTTCGGTCATTTTGTTTACAGGGATAATCAGGGCAGGCAGATAGCCGTGGCAAAGTCGATGAAGGAATTTGAGTCATTCCTTGAAACGGTACCGGAAGATTCGCTGGCCTACCATGCTCACCGCAACCATTTCTCGCTATGGCTGATGGCTCGGGGAGAAGTCAAAATAGCCAGGATGATATACCCTTTAAAGGTATCGGACTTCAGCAGCCTTCAGGAAATGAGGGAATTCCTTATCAGCATAATCCGGAAGCGGAGGCAGGAGATGAACAAGGGGAGGGTGATCAGTTTCGAAGCATCAGCAACGATCGATGAAACGAATGTGATCAGTCTGTCTTCAGGTTCCCTGGGAGGCAAGGGGAGGGGGCTGGCTTTTATCAACACGCTTATTTACAGTTTTGAGCTGGGAAAGCTTATTCCCGGAATAAACATAAAGACACCCATAACGGCCATTGCGGGAACGGATGAGTTTGACCTTTTCATGGAGAGGAACCACCTGTGGAATTTTGTCAAGGGGGAAAAGGATTTTATGGCAGTCCAGAGGACCTTTCTTGCAGGAAGCCTCAGCTATACACTCGAAAAGAAGCTGCGGACCTTATTGCGGCATATATCCAAACCACTGGCAGTCAGATCATCGAGTCTATTCGAGGACTCGATGAGCCAGCCTTTCTCGGGAATATTCGGGACATATCTTCTTCCCAACAACCATCCTGATCCTGAGGTGAGGCTTCGACATTTGTCGGATGCAATAAAGCTTGTGTTTGCATCGATTTATTCTGAAGAGGCAAGGGCTTATTTCGATGCCATCCGCTATAAGGTGGAAATTGAAAAAATGGCCGTGGTGATCCAGGAGGTGGTTGGCAATCAGTACGAGGATGTTTTTTACCCGCACATAAGCGGATCCGCCCAGTCATTTAACTTTTATCCGGTAGCCCATATGAAGCCCAGGGACGGATTTGCAGTGGTGGCAGCAGGGCTGGGTCAGTATGTGATGGAAGGTGAACTGGCTTACAGGTTCTCTCCGGCTTACCCCTCGCTTGAGATCATATCGCAGAAAGACCTTTACAGGAACTCGCAGGTATGGTTTTATGCTGTTGACCTTGCCAAGAAGGACCTTAATCTGCTTGAAGGTGAAAATGCAGGGCTGAGGATGCTTGAAATATCCTGTGCCGAACGGCACGGGACGATAAGCCACACGGCATCTGTCCTTAATCCTGACAATGATGTCATTACACCCGGACTTGATTCTTCCGGTCCGAGGGTTATTAACTTCGCCGATATTCTCAAATATAATTACATACCGCTTGCATCGACACTGAAGACCGTAATGGATGTAGTAACCGAGGCATGCGGAACGCCCGTGGAGATTGAGTTTGCTGTTGATCTTAACATGGATGAGTCGGGAAATGCTTCATTTTACCTCCTTCAGCTCAAGCCTCTTCTGGGGACCGGAGCAGGATATAATATTGAGTCTGATACCATTGATGAAAAGGAGGTCGTTCTGCTGACAAGAAAGAGCATGGGGAACGGTATTATCGATGATGTCACCGATATCGTTTACGTTGAGCCTGAAAAATTCGACAACAAACTTACTGTCACCATGGCAGAGGAGATTGCACGGGTAAATGACAGAATGGTAAAGGAAGACCGGAAGTATATCCTGATAGGACCTGGCAGATGGGGTTCGAGGGACAGGTTCCTTGGCAT
>CAZTDW010000319.1:0-3519 GCA_964611835.1 uncultured Rikenellaceae bacterium
TATCGTTGCCAATGAGTGCAATGATATCGATGTCTTGCTTTCCGGCCAGGCCTGCAATCTCCACAAGAAGGTTTTTCAGAAAGATGTTCCGGGTCATGCTTTTAAGGTAGGCTGTCCGGAGCAATTCCAGGTATTTTACCGGGATGTATTTATTACATCCTGTGCCTTCCAGATTATAGCTGCACAACGCTATTACACCATGTCCGTTTGCAAGAAAGATGAAGCGTTCCCAGTTACTGACGTTTTTAACAAGATCCCATAACTCCTGCTTCTGTTCCTCTGTAAAATCGAGCCTGCATAAAGAGATCAGGAGATTCTCCTCCGGGGAAAGCTGGTTTATTAGTTTGGATCTCATGGCACGGTTGAAGTTGAGGTAAATGTAGGAAAAAGTTTAAAGGTTTAATGGTTTAAAAGTTTAATGGTTTAAAAGTTAGACGGTTCTAAGGTTTGAATGGTTTTACCACCTACTGTTAAAGTGTTGAGTTGCGGAGGCCATTGATCTGCCTGGAACATTTTTCTATTGATTCTCTTGTGGTTTCAAAGGATTCTTTATCTATGTATGACAGGTCAAAAGCTATAATTATCTGATTCAGTGATTCCATCAAACTTGAAAAGGCAAACTGGTAAAATTGTTTCTGTTCCCGGTTACTGTTTCTTGATGAACCTTCTGCCAGATTTGAGCATACAGATATCATGGACCTTCTTAATTGGGATGTCAGGCAGAATTTCTCCTCATCCGGAAAATTTCGGGTTAAGATATAAACGGAATTTGTTAATGATCTGGCTCCCTGCCAGGCATTCAGCTTTTCAAATGAAAATTTGTACATTTTTCAGGTATTTAAAAATCAGACATAAAAACGCGAGACAATGCAATTTAAAAATAATTAATGAATTTTAATAATGCCTCCCAACCATTAAACCATTAAACCATTCAACCTTTAAACCCTCTTTCCCCAACTTTTTCCTCAAAACATTTGCAAATTCCGACTGATCGAGTAAATTTGTTACTCATTTCTCTGTTCTGATGATAGACACTCTCATAACTTCCCAGACCAGGATAAGGCTGTTGAAGAAATTTTTTCTGAACAGCGGTATCCGGGCTCATTTAAGGGGGCTTGCATCGGAGTTTGGTGAATCTTCGAATTCCATACGGGTTGAGCTTAACAGGTTTGAAAGCGCCGGCCTGTTAAATGCCAGCCGTGACGGGAACAAGAAAGTGTACCAGGCAAACAGGAGTCATCCCCTTTTTGAAGATATCCACAATATCATACTGAAAGACTCGGGTATTGACAGGGTGATTGAAAAGATCATTCACCGCATGGGTGATCTTTTGTGTGTTTACCTGACCGGCGATTTTGCGCATGGCAGGGAAAGCAGGGTTATAGAGCTGATACTGGTCGGAGAAAACATCGACAGGGAGTATCTTGCCAGGAAGGTTGTCCAGGCTGAGGAGATAGTGGGACGCAAGGTCAGCTATACCATAATTGGTCAGGCAGAAGCAATAAGCCGCCTGAAGGGATACAGGACTTCGGGACTGTTCCCGTTATGGTGTGATGAGGAGAATTATGTGATGCCGGAATAATAAAGGTTCCTGTTGCCTTGCTGCAGGGTAAATGCAGTGAATTACAGGAAAAAGTGCCTTGTCAGACTGACCGGATGGTTGGGACTGACGGGGCGAAAGCTTATCCTGAAGGGAAGACAAAAGACAAAAGGGAAAAGATAAAAGTGGAGAAAAGAAATGATCTGTCGGATAGGTTATTTGAGTTTGCTGTGAGGATTATTGAATTTTTAAAAACATTGCCATACTCACCCGAAAATAAAACTATTCGCAGCCAACTATCCAAAAGTGCCTGTTCTTCCGGAGCTAATTATGAGGAAGCTCAAAGTGGTTCCTCAAAAGCAGATTTTACCAACAAGGTGAGAATCTCCCTTCGTGAAATGCGTGAATCCAATTATTGGCTCAGGATTATTGAAAGAACTGTTGATGGCATTAATAAAAAGGAACTTGATTTTCTCATCAAAGAATCTTCAGAATTGAAAAGTATTCTGGGTTCCATAGTGCAGAAAACCAGATAACTCAATACTTTTGTCTTGTGCCTTTTGTCTTTTATCTTAAAGTCCATATCATGAAAACCCGCTCCTTATTATTATTTATCGTCATTATAGGTATCACAGCCTGCACCTCCCAGCAAAAGCTTGCTTACCTCAACAATCTGCCGGAGCCGGCTGCAGAGGGTTACTTTCCGATGAGCATACCCGACTATAAGATCCAGAACAGGGATGTGCTTTACATAACCCTTAAGGCGATGGACACTGAGGGAATTATAAAGGATTACCTGGGGGGTATTGGCACGGGATCCGGCGCTACATATATGCAGGGAACAGGAGGAGGATACCTGTGGGGATATAATGTAAACAAAGAAGGGAATATAATCATACCTGTTCTTGGTGCCGTTCAGGTGGTCGGAAAAACCCTTGATGAAACAAGGGATATGCTTCAGGATGAGTTTAATAAACATTATAAGAATGCAGTCGCCGAATGCAAGCTGCTGAGCTTTAAATATACTGTCATCGGGGAAGTGCGTGCTCCCGGGACCTTTATTAATTACAGCAATTACCTTACTGTACTGGAAGCTGTCGGACAGGCAGGGGGGATCGGGGACTATGGTAAAAGGGACAGGCTTCTTGTTGTTCGCCCCGTCGAGGGAGGAACGAAAACATACAGGCTGAATCTTCATGACAAAGCCATCCTTACGAGCGAGGCTTATTTCCTGCTACCAAATGACGTTGTGATCGTTGAGCCTGAATCAATGAAGATCTTCAATCTTAATTTCCCGGTTGCTGCTGCCTTGATCTCACTGACATCTTCGCTCTTTACAACTACCCTGCTGCTGATAAATTATCTGGGAAATAAATAAATGCACAGAGCTCAGAGCGCAGAGCACAGAAAGCAAAAACTAAATTTAAAAAAATAGATGGAAGATTTCAGGTTTGAACAGTTGGATATCTGGAAAGAATCAATTAATCTTTCGGATATGCTTTTCGATTATGCGATTAAAGCAGATGAAAAAAGGTATTATAAGTTTGCAGAACAGTTAAGAGCAGCCACAATGAGCATATCAAATAATATTGCTAGCCCTGTGAAATAGGAAACAATGGAGTATTTTGTATATATTTTAATGAGTAAAAAGGATGGTAATTTCTATACTGGATTTACCAGTAATTTAAAACAAAGAATTTGCCTTCATCAATCAGGGAAAGTAGAATCCACAAAATACAGAATACCACTTGATTTGGTTTATTATGAGGTATGTTACAATCAGAAAGATGCTTTGCATAGAGAAAACTACCTTAAATCAACATACGGAAAGAGATTTTTGAGGAACAGACTTAAGAATTACCTTAACACTGAATAAGATTTATTTCACAGGGCAAGAAGGATCAGGTTCTTTTTCTGATAAGGACTTTGCTAGTTTTTTGAATATCTCAAGACGTTCTGTCTTTGAGTGTGCAAATATT
>CAZTDW010000320.1:0-3489 GCA_964611835.1 uncultured Rikenellaceae bacterium
AGAATTAATAATATTTTAAAACTTTATTCGTGACTCCCGACACTCAATTTAATAATAATGTCAACTACTTGATTAAAAGAGATAAGCAGTTAAATATTATGGATACAATTATGATTTATCTGGTTTCAACCGATCCATATCAGATTCTGCCGATTAAAACAACGATTCAGGTAAAAAAAAGTTAAAAAAAGTTAAGAAAAGATACCCTTGTCTTTGGATTTTCAATAATTCCTTATCTTGTAAGAGACATAATTGTTCTTATATAAAATACTTTGTTTTGTTTGAAGCTAAAAGCGGGGAGATTTGCAGAAATTTTCCCGCTTTTTTGCATAAATTGCAATCAAAATCATTCAGGATAAAATAGTCATGACTGCAAGCCTTCATCTGAAGGAGAAATGTTAAATCATGGCTATTCCTTCTGACCTTAATAAATAAAAAACATCCAGATGAAAGGAGTAACATTGTTTTTGCAGGTAATTCTGCTGCTGATCATTCCATTGTCGATAAAAGGACAGCAGGCAGATAGTAAGCGAAAGCTTCATATCATAGTTATTGGTGCCCATCCCGATGATCCCGACAAGGTTGGAGGCACTGCATACAAATGGGCCAGGTTGGGTCATGACGTAATGATGGTTTCTCTTACCAACGGCGACGCGGGTCATCAGTCGCTAAAGCCTGCAAAGCTGGCAAAAATAAGGAGGGAGGAGGCACGCAGGGCCGGCGAGGTCATTGGCGTCAGGTATATTACCCTCGATAATCATGACGGTCAGCTGATGCCTACCTATAAGAACAGGCTTCAGGTTATAAGGCTGATAAGGGAACATAAGGCAGACGTGGTAATCTTTCCACGCCCGTACGACTATCACCCCGATCACCGCTATACAGGAACACTGGTCCTCGACGCAGCATATATGGTGACTGTTCCGAAGATATTGCCTGATGTGCCTCACCTTGATAAAAATCCGATGTTTCTCTTCATGAGCGACGGATTTATACATCCTGAACCGTTCAAAGCCGACGTATGCGTTGAGATTGATGATGTGATTGAGAAGAAGATAGACATGTACCATCAGCACACATCCCAGATGTATGAATGGCTCCCATACAACCGTGGAGCTCTTGCCGAGGTACCTGAAGGTGAGAAGGAAAGGCGTGAATGGCTGGGAAAAACCTGGAGCACGAGGTCAAACGCCGAACCTTTCAGGGATAAGCTTATCGAACTATACGGAAATGAAAAAGGAAGAAGCATAAAACATTGTGAAGCCTTCCAGGATTCAGGCTATGGAACCCGCCTTACAAGTGAGAATTTTAAGGAATACTTCCCGTTTTATTGATATTCGATATACTGGCTGTTATACTTCAGTTCAATAAAGTCATCCCCTGTTTCCCTGAATCCGTATTCAAAGCAGAAATGATATTTAAGTGAATCGGAGGTTTCTATTACATGCGTAAAGAAGCTGAAGTTATATCCCATTGCAAAAAGGGCATCCCTGTGCAAACGGTGCCTGCCCTCTGAATAAAGGTCGGCCAGTATCCTCCTGTTTTTCCTCAGAAGGCCGTGCACATTCCTTACAAAGTTGTTGGTGTCGCGGTTTAGCCGGTTATTGTAATTGTTTCTGCACTGGTCGGAGCAGAATTTCTTATCGCTGCGGCCGCGAATCTTTTCGCCGCAATCGAGACATTTTCTTTCCACAGCACAAATGTTTTCATAAAGATAAAAAAAAGAAGGTGTTCCGATGGAACACCTTCTTAATAATTTTAGTCTGATGTATTAAATATCGACTTAGGGTTTCTTATCCCACCATAGTTTGGTAGAAGCTTTGTCGCCAGTCGGAGTTGTACTTTCCGAATTCAGCAACTGAATAGCTGCATCAACCTGCTTTTTGTTGGTGTTGTACTCATTTGTCCAGTAGCAAAGCCTTACAGGAAGTGAAGTATTGGGAACATCGAGGTTCTCACTTTCGATCCTGTTATAAAGTTTGGGATAGTGGGTCCTTCTTCTTTCAGCATAAGCTTCCTGGCTGTTGGGGAACAGGCTGATCCATTTCTGTGTGATGATCTGCTCAAGCTGCTGTTCAGGGGTTCCGGCTGACAGGAATGCGATCGGAACGGTTGAAGCAGGAGGAGGAGCTACAGCGGGAAGAATAGTGCTTTTGTCGACACCCGGAGTCATCGGGACCAGGGTACTTGTAACATAGTCAGCGCCTGCAAGATTCAGGTGATCGGTGAACCCGGTTTCGTCGAGTGACAATTTGATCCCGTCGTTATAGAATTGTTCAGCGGTTCCGCCTCCCATGTTCCATCCTTCGAGAGCTCCTTCAGCCCTGAGGAAATATGTTTCCGAAGCTCTCATTACGAACCAGTTCGGGCCTTTGTCACCAACGATTGTGTATGGCCTTGAGTGATCTGAAGCAAGACGGTCAAATTCAACTGCACTACGGTCATTCTTTGACTGGCCGTTCCTTACACCTTCATATGGGAAAGGTACACCTGCAGGATCATCAGTTGCATCCGGTTCAATAGCCGGTGAGAACCATGCAGTAACGCGGGGGTCAAGGTAACCCTTTAATATGCTTTCCATGTCGGCGCTCATCCTGTACTCGATCCATGGGCTGATGGTGTTGTATGGATTCGGGAAGTCGGTTGTTGTCGTAACCCATCCGTTGTCAGCATTGCTGGTGATAACACCCTCGGTGACAGCTTTTTCACACTGTGCCCTGGCAACATCAGGAGTAACATATTTAACCCTCATACCCAGCCTCAGGCGGAGAGAACTTCCGAATTTCTGCCATTTGTCGAGATTGCCTGCATAGATCGGGTCATACTTCGAAAGGGTTGCTGATGTCTGCCCTGCAACTCCCTTAAGGATGGTGATTGCTGTGTCGAGCTCGAGGAAGAAATTCTTATAGATATCTGACTGCTTGTCGTAAGGAACTTCTTTCTGCATGTTTCCATACTGTGAATAAGGTATCGGCCCGAGGCAGTCTGTGTACCTGTTGTACACATAGACTTTCCAGATCTTCATCATTGCAAGTTCAGGCTGAAGGTTATTATTCCTTGCGAAGTCCTCTGCATACTTGATCTGAGGTGCTTCATTTGCATAATGGTCGTTGAATGCGCCGTTCTGCCAGCTTGATACCTGAACATATCTGTCAGACAGGAAGTTTGGAGTAGTTGTTGCCCAATAGTTTGCATATATGTCAAAAAACAGGGAATGCAGCAACTGCATGGTTCCGGGATCTCCCAGATAGTTTGGTCCAATGAGTGCCTTTCTGACTACAAATCCATATGAAGCCTGGTTAAGGCTGGCCAGTGTAAGGGCCTTCGGATTTGTATTGATCTCATCAAAGTCCTTTGTACAATTACTGATTAAAACAGTAATAAGCAGTATTGTAATTAATTTAAATAGATTTTTCATAGTATATATTGCTTTAACCAATTTATTATTTAGAAGCCAAAATTAAGTGAGACCCCGTATGTACGCATTGT
>CAZTDW010000321.1:0-3407 GCA_964611835.1 uncultured Rikenellaceae bacterium
TGTGATATTTCGAGATCATCCCGGCTGATAATGTCCAGATCCTTGCAGCCCTCCCTGCTGACGGCATTGTTGACAAGAACATCGATAACCTTGTGTTTTCGGATTACTTCTTCACAGAAACTTCTTATGGATGCTTCGTCACCCTGATCAAGCTCCATCCCTTCAGCCTTAAAATTCCTTTCTTTCAGCTCGGTGGCAAACTGTCTGCATTTGCCAATGTCGCGCGAGGCAATTACAACCAGTGCTCCGGCTTCTGCAAGGGCTTCTGAAATCGGCCTTCCGTAATTTCCGGCTCCCCCGGTAACAATAATTATTTTGTTGTCTAGTCTGAATTTGTCCATTATAACTAATTTACGAAGTTCCGGGTCGATAGATCTATTTATTATCAATTAAGCAGTATAGTTGTTCCTCCCCTTTCAAGACTTTCATTTCCTGCAATAAGTGTAAGTACAATATTCTCAGTCTTCTCAAAGGATAAACGTGATCTTCCTTCCTGAACGGATCTTAAAAACTCCAGGATATTCTCCCGGAACATTGAATATGAGTTTTTTATATCGATCAGCTTCCATCCGTTTTGTCCGTAAACACTGACCTGGAATGTGGAGGAGATATTCATAAAGACATTTATGATGGCAGTTAATCCATTGTCATATTCAATATACACTGATTCTTTGTCCACCTTTCCTGCATTCTTCACCGACACCGGTTTCGGATCGTCAAGCAGTGAAGCAACTGCCTCGATCATGTGAACGCCGTATTTTATCCAGTCTTTTTTTCCTGCAGCTGTTACCAGCTCAATCTTCCCGAGAGATGCAAGTTCTTGTTTAACACTCCTCAATTCACACGAATACCGCATCGATGATCCCGACATGATCAATGCACCCTCATGATACTTCTTTGCAAACCAACCCAGATCCTCCCTGGTAATTGCAAGCGGCTTGTCAATAAATACCGGGATCCCCGACTCAATAAATGGTTTGGCCATGGCAACATGATTTTCAGGATCGTCGCGGCTAAGGAAAACTGCATCCACACTTCCTGCCATCTCTTTGATCGTGGAACATATGAAGCTTATCCCTGATGATCTTGCAATGCTTTCCGAAAGTTTCCTTTCCTGAGTCCATATATGTGTCACTTCAGCGCCCGGAATACCCAGAGTATCACTGTTGGCTTCGAGGTAGTCGGAAACGGCAGGATACCCTGCACTGACAATCTCCCCATGGTCGAAACGTCCGTTTATAATTGCACTCCATGAATAAGGATGAGCATTCCCGGGACTCATGCCGATAACTCCCAATCTGATCATGACCTGAGATTTTTATCTGTCTGTCTGAAACTCTTTAACAATGAACTGCAGTACGCTGTTAATCCCACAACGTCGGCACCCACATTCAGAAAATTGTAACCCAGATTAACATATTCCTGCAGTTTGTCAATGCTGCATGTTGTTGCAGCGTGTTTTCCATGTTTTCGGGCTGTTCGTGCAACAAGCTCTCTTGCCTCTTTAAGCCGTGGATTATCCCAGTCGCCGGGTGCACCAATCCCGTGGCTAAAATCTCCCGGGCCGAAGAAAAGAATATCATATCCCTCCAGCGCTGCAATTTCTTCCAGTTCATCCAGTGGTTCGGGGTCTTCTATCTGGAGGACAACGAATCTTTGATCATTTGCCTGTTTCAGGTATTCCTTAAAATCAATGGAAGTATAGAATCCATCGGCATTCCCTCCGTCTACCGGCCTCCGGCCTGCCGGATGGAACCTTGTCATTTCAACAACCCTCCTGGCATCGGAAAGGTTCATAATATGAGGAACAAGTATTCCCGTTGCATCAAGTTCAAGAGGTTTTATATAATCACTGTAACTTCCCCTGGACACCCGCACCATCAGATCAGTGCCGTGCGACTTGGCAGCCCAGCACTGCGTTTTTATGACATCCCAGTCATTGGCCTGGTGCTCCATGTCAGTCCATAAACAGTCAAAACCCATCCCTGCCGCAAGATCGGCAACCTGTCCGTCATTCAGGTTAAGCTTGAAACAGCTTACAATTTCACCCGCCCTCAGCTTCCTGAGGACAATGCTTTCTCTCATTCTGAATTCCATATATACTATAAATAAATTGTTTTCGGGGTAATTGGGTCTTCAATATCTGCCATATGCCTCCACCAGTTCATACATTAGTTTGATTCTCTTAAGTTCCGTTCCGGGAGGGACCTGGTCTCCGGCTGATTGTACAAGGCGGCAGCTGGTTTTTCTCAGGTCCAGCCATTCCCTCACATGCCCGATGAATTCTTTTTCAGGAGTGGAAGGAAGCCATTTGACCGGTGAGATGCCTCCCATCAGAACCATATTATTACCTGCCTGTTCCCTCATTTCTGAAGGATATAGATCGCCTGTGGGTTTTGGTGTGCATGCATCGGCAACATCAATGCCAGTCTCAGCGACAATCCCAAGTATCCCGTCAAGCATCCCGTCTATATGTGCTGAAACCGTCTTGCCGCATGAATGCAGAAGACCTGCTATTGCTTTGTAGTGCCCGAAACTGTATTTCAGGAAAATATCAGGCGACTGGACATCAGCCGATAAATTATCAGTGAAAATAAGGTGCGGGGCAGGAGATCCGCAATACAGAGAAACAAGCTCCAGATGTTTATTATTATATATCCCGATATACTTTTCTATTATATCAGGATTCTCAAAAATGGCATATATGGTGTTCTGTACCCCCATATAATAAGATATAAGGGAACCTAGTCCTGAATAACCAAGACTGGGAAATCCAAGCCCGGTATCACCTCCCGTTTCTTCAATGGTTTTCCAGTTATCGTACCTGGGAATATATTTCTTTCTTTCAATGGCATACAGCAGGATCTCAAGATCCCTTATATCCTGTATCATTAACCTGGTGATATCCCATGAGTAGCTTACCGGATTCCATCTTCGTTCCATACTGATCTCCCCCATGGGTGTTATGAACCTTTCAATGGCAGTGTCACCACTGATCTCCTTTTCCCTGATAACGTCATCCTCATAGTACTCTTCATGAAGACTCCCGGCTTCAATATACCAGCCTGCTTTCACCTCCCTGTGCAGGTCGCAGATCTCTTTTGTACAGTTGGTGATAGTGAACAGATTCCACATGGTGCCTGACTCCGCCCGGAACCAGTGCCCCAGGTCCGCAAACCAGGGAACCCTGTCCGGAGTCTCCCCCCGGAGTACCTTTAAAAACCGTTCTCTTTCTGTCATGATGCCGGAACTATGCAAGATGGATTCTATATTCAGAGATACCTGCGAAGTAAATTTATATCTTTCCTGACTTGTGACACTTTGTAAAATCGGTGCGGTTTTATTTTGTAAAATGCTGAATATGAAAGATTAAAAAAATCAGAAAATTGATTTTACCGCACTAACGC
>CAZTDW010000322.1:0-3398 GCA_964611835.1 uncultured Rikenellaceae bacterium
GAATCGGAGGTTATGTGGCAACTCCGGGGATGTACGGTCCGAAAATGGACAGTATATATGAGATATTTAACCACTTTGATTTTAAAAAAGTCTGGAACGGAGAAAACCCGATTGTTGATTATGTGCTTGATGCAAAGCCCAAGGGCGGTGTCTTCGTAATAGGATATACTGACCATCCTTATCAGAAAAGTACACTTAGCTGGTTGCCTCCCGACATGGGTCCCGGTCCTTTTTACCTGTTCTATCGTCCATATCATCTGTGCCATTTCGAATTTGCTGCTACGGTTGCCGAAGTAGTCCTTAACAACAGGGCAGTTCTGAAGCCTGACTTCGGTTTTAAAACGAATGTTTATGCCTATGCAAAGAAAGATCTGAAGAAGGGTGAAAGATTGGACGGATTCGGGGGTTATGCCAGCTACGGATTAATTGAAAACTGCTCTGATAATAAGCTGAAAGCCGGTTTGCCATCCTGCCTGGCAGATGACGTAGTGGTTAAACGGGATATCCCCAGGGATGCTAAAATCTATCTTGAAGATATTGAATATGATGAAAAAAGTGACGGCTTTGCTCTTTTCTCAAAATCAGTGAAATCACAATCAGCTATTTGATATTTCATTTGGGAAAATACTTCAGTAAGGAAGTTGTAATTTTTTTAAAGGTGGCCTGAACGAATTGAGTATCAGAAATTTTCCTCAATGGCAAAATCTTTTTTACGTTGAGCCCCATGTTGATTTTGAGTTCCCGGTTATTCCACTTTTTGGGGAGGATCATACAAGATAAGAGTAATTAAGAGTCCTTTAGGGAATAGCCTTCATACTGGATAATTGATTTAGTAAACTATGTTTGGTTCTCTGCCTGTTTTTCAGTCATGATTTTCAACTCCATCATCTATCTTATATTCCTGATCACTACGGTCATGGTTTATTACCTGGTACCTGTAAGATGGCGATGGCCATTTCTTTTGGGATCAAGTATAGTGTATTACCTGTCATTTATTCCGGTATTTCTTGGGCTGATTGGGATACTGGTACTCATTAATTTCACTCTTGCAGTCCCGATGGCTGGGATGTCCGGCAGGATTCGCAGGTTTTTCTTTATTTTAATTATTACTGTCAATGTTGCTACTCTGGCATTATTCAAATACTTCAATATTATATTCCCTGGATATCAATTAAATCTGTTTCAGGTTGACTATTTTTTCAGAATTGACGCTTCAAACCGTCTTTTAATACCTCTTGGACTTTCCTATATTGTTTTCACGGTTTTAAGCTACCAGATCGAGATTTACAGGCAATCAATAAAACCTGAGACACACCTTGGTTATTTCTCCCTTTATCTGCTGTTCTTTCCCAAAATTGCGCAGGGCCCGATTGAAAGGCCACAGAATCTGATTCCTCAATTACGTCAGAATCGTCACTTCAGCATCGATCTTCTAAAGGAAGGATTCAGACTAATTCTGATCGGGTACTTTAAAAAACTGGTTGTAGCGGACAGATTGTCTGTTTATGTCAATGCTGTGTATAACAACAGCGAATTCCACAATGGAACAACACTTTTGCTCGCTACCTTCTTCTTCGCTTTCCAGATATATGCTGATTTCTCAGGGTATACTGATATTGCACTTGGTTCAGCCAGGCTGTTCGGTTTTGAACTGACCGGAAATTTCAACCGACCATATCTCGCATCCTCCGTAAAGGACTTCTGGGATCGTTGGCATATAACCTTTTCAAAATGGCTGAGGGATTACATATTTCTTCCGATAGCATATTATATTGCTCATAAGCTGAACGAAAGAAGACTCTTTGGTATTTCGGCAAATTTCTGGAGTTATACGGTTGCGATCTTAACCACATTCACTATTTGTGGAATATGGCACGGAGTAGGTTGGAATTATCTTATTTGGGGCTTGCTGTTTGGTATATTCCTCTCTTTTTCAAACGCCACGAAGAATCTTCAAAAGCGAATAAGAACGAGTCTGAGAATAAGTAAAAGTTCAGTATGGTACAGGACATACAGTATAGGCTTGACATTTTGTCTAATCCTTTTCGCATGGATCTTCTTCAGGGCAGACAATGTACAGGATGCAGTTTTCATTATAAGAAAATTGTTCACCCTGCCAGGCCCGATATTTTATCAGCCTTCTGAATTGGCTTTCGCCATTATTGCGATAGGCTCATTGCTTGCAATCGATATTAAAATGGAATTTTTCCCCGGATGGGGTTCTGTTTTACATAACAGGAATTTTGCAGTACAAATTGCCGGAGTTACCTTCTTATTGGTTATGATACTTCTTCTAGGTGTGTTCGATGGCGGGCAGTTTATTTATTTCCAGTTTTAATCATAAGTTGGTATAATGAAGAGCTTATCCGACAAGTCTTTTATTACATTCTCCAGGATAGTCATTGCCCTGGCAGTCCTGTTTTTATGCGATCGGGGCATCGGATATCTGATGAAGTATTTATACTTCAATCAACAGTCGGGCGACGGATACCTTATAACATATGCTATAGACAGTACACAGGCAGATGTTTTAATACTGGGTTCATCGAGGGCTAAGCATAGTTATGATCCGGAAATTTTCGAAGACAGTGCGGCCTTGAGTTGTTTCAATGCAGGAAGAGACGGGACGGAGCACTTATTATTCAGCTATGGTCAATTTAAAGCTGTAACATCAAGATATAATCCTGAAATTATAATTCTGGACATCAGACCTGAGGATTTGACCTATAGTGCCAAAGAGTACGATATGTTGTCACCTTTGCTTCCTTATTATAATTCTCATGATGAGATTAAGGAGTTGCTTTTGGAAAGAGGTCCTTTTGAAGGCCTTAAGCATATTTCGGCCATTTACCCGTATAACTCCCTGGTCTTCCAGGTTATAATGGGAAACCTCGAAATGAACAAAAAAAGAAAGATCCATTATAATGGATATGTTCCTTTCCGCGATTCCAGGGTAAAAGGAGAGATTGACAGTTTGCCGGTACAGTACACATCACCTGATAAATATAAAATAGGGCTTCTGGAAGAAATGATTCGAACCTGCAATGAAGCGGGAATAAGGCTTATTTTTGTTTATTCTCCTACCTGGCATTTAGTGTCAGTGAATGCCTATGATTCACTTGTTGCCGCGATGTGCAATGAAAACCATATTGAGTACCTCAACCTTTCGAACCACCACGAATTTTTGAAGAATCCCGGTTACTTTTACGACAGGACTCATCTGAATGACAAGGGAGCAAGAGTATTTACCTCCATGTTAATCAATGAAATTGAGATACTTGAAAATCAATCAGGGTCGGTGAACCAGAAACCCTGAATACGTGTATTCATTGAAGCATCAGTTTTCATGTCAATATTATATGCTATATCATTACCCGTCCTTACAAACATTGTGTTAG
>CAZTDW010000323.1:0-3393 GCA_964611835.1 uncultured Rikenellaceae bacterium
CATACAAGTCAATCAGGAAATACAAACCCGATTTTATTTTTCTTGATATAGAGATGGCCGACGGGAAGGGATTCCACCTTCTGGAAATGTTTGACAAAATAGACTTCAAGGTGATTTTCGTTACAGCCTATTCTGAATATGCAGTCAAGGCATTCAGGTTCAGTGCAGTTGATTACCTCCTTAAACCTGTGAAAATAGATGAGCTTAAGGATGCTGTAGAAAAGGTAAGGTCGGCAAGCATGCATGAGCCTCTGGTTGAAAACCTGGCGTCACTTCTGGGCAATCTGAAAGCCGGTACCAATACCGTGTCGACTGTGGTAATCAATCATCTGAAAGGATTTGATGTTTTGAAGATCCCTGAAATAATAATGTGCCAGGCTGACGGATATTGCACAAACTTCTTTCTCACCGCAAACAGGAAAATTGTAAGCTCTAAAAACCTGAAACACTTCTGCGGATTGCTGGAAGGTGATAATTTTATCCGCATCCACCATTCATACCTTATCAACATTGATCATGTGGCGGGATACAGTAAACAGGGAGAAATATTTCTTACCGAAGGGCATAAGGCTTACCTGGGGGATTCATATAAAAATGATTTTATAAACAGGTTTTTAAGAAAATAAAAGCTTCTGAATACCCTTCCTCCTTTTCCGGTCCAAACTTTTTCCGGCGAATTGGCATCTATGCTTTTAAACCGGGTTTCTGTTAGTCAGAACGGGGGTTCTGTTGGTTTTTCATTCCTGAGAAATGAATTCCCGTTAAATTTGGAAGCAGAATAAAGGACCAGAGATCTTAAACTGACATTATGGTATAAAAACTATTTCCCCTGCTCGCAAACATTCGTTCGGGCGAGCTTCCCTATATCAGAGCCTCTCCCCGGGGCTCTTTTTTATGTATAAGGGATGGAAATAAGGATGCAAAAAAAAGAGAGACCTTAGATCAAAGTCTCTCCTTCAGATTTTTATTTATTCCATTTTAACCCAGATAACCTTTCAGCAGACGGCTCCTGGATGTGTGCCTTAACCTGCGTATAGCCTTTTCCTTGATCTGCCTGACCCTTTCCCTTGTCAATCCGAATTTCTCTCCTATTTCCTCAAGAGTCATCTCCTGGCATCCTATTCCAAAGAAAAACCTTATGATGTCCCTTTCTCTTTCAGTAAGGGTGGCCAGTGCCCTGTATATCTCCCTGCTCAGGGACTCATCCATCAGGAGTTTATCTGCAACAGGAGAATCAGAGTTGGTAAGGACGTCGAGAAGACTGTTGTCCTCTCCCTCGATAAAAGGAGCGTCAACTGACACATGCCTGCCAGATACCTTAAGAGTATCCGTAACCTTCTCCTTGGGTAGTTCAAGAACGTCGGCAAGCTCCTCAGGTGAAGGAGTACGCTCGTTTTCCTGCTCGAACCGTGAAAAAGCCTTATTGATCTTGTTCAATGAACCAACCTGATTCAGGGGAAGCCTTACTATCCTCGACTGTTCGGCCAGAGCCTGAAGAATCGACTGCCTGATCCACCATACAGCATAGGAGATAAATTTAAATCCCCTTGTCTCATCAAACTTCTCGGCTGCTTTGATCAGACCAAGGTTCCCTTCATTTATAAGATCGGGTAGACTTAATCCCTGATTTTGATATTGCTTGGCGACCGAAACCACAAACCTCAGATTTGCTTTTGTGAGTTTTTCAAGAGCCGCCCTGTCTCCCTTTTTTATCCTTTGTGCCAGTTCAACTTCTTCTTCTACCGATATCAACTCCTCTTTACCAATCTCCTGCAGATATTTGTCAAGTGATGCACTTTCTCTGTTTGTTATGGATTTGGTAATCTTTAGCTGTCTCATTATGCCTCCAGAAAAATTTTCGCAAAAATACTGCTTTTATAATACATAAACAAATAATATTGAATAATGTTGCGGGCCGGAAAATCATTGTCAACAGATATTCTGACCCGCAGCCTGGAATTCAGGATACTTAGTTTCTGAATGAATAGCTAAAAAAGGTTCCGTCAGCCTGAATGCCTTCTATCGACTTTAGATTGGCTTCATTATCAGTAGCGCTCCGAACTTCTGAAGCACTTTTAACCTTCCTTCCGTTTATATTCAGTATTATATAACCCTTCTTTACACCCAGGTCCTTTAATTTTCCGTCGCCTATTTCAGTAACCTTTACCCCATAGTCTATATTGAACTTTTCCCTTTCAGCTGATCCAAGCGATTCAAGGCGTGCTCCAAAAACAGATCCGCTGCTGCTCATCTCACGGGTCACAACATTTGTGTTGCCTGCAACATTTTTAAGCATAATCGGAACAGTATTTTCCTTTCCATTCCTGATATAGGTTACGTTAGCCTTGTCTCCCGGACGGAATTTCCCAACCTGTTCCTGTAACTCTGCCGGAGATGAAACTACCACGCCATTGAATTTTACAATGATATCGTTTTCCTTCAGTCCGGCAGCTTCAGCTGCACCATTGGGAACCACATTGCTGATCTTTGCACCCTTGACTTCGCCAAGTTTCAGCTTTTCGGCATCTTCCTGGGTTACATCAGTAATATTTACACCAATTATTGCCCGCTGTACTTCACCAAACTGCTTCAGGTCGTCAACCACCTTTCTGACAATTGCAACCGGTATTGCAAATGAATATCCTGCATACGCACCACTGGGTGAAAAAATTGCGGAAGTGATCCCTACAAGAAGCCCTTTGGTATCTACCAGTGCTCCTCCGCTGTTCCCCATGTTCAGGGCTGCATCGGTCTGAATGAATGATTCTATCCTGAGATCAGCGTCAAGGATTCCAAGGCTCCTTCCTTTGGCACTTACTATCCCGGCAGTAACCGTAGATGTCAGATTGAAGGGATTGCCAACCGCAAGAACCCATTCTCCGATCCTTAACTGATCAGAATCTCCATATCTTATGAAAGGAAGATTGCTTGCCTTAACTTTCAGCAGAGCAATATCAGTGGTAGGATCACGGCCAATTATTTCGGCATTGAAAAGCCTGTTATCATTAAGCTTGACCTCAACATTCTCCGCATCTTCAATTACGTGATTATTTGTAATTATATATCCGTCAGCTGAAATGATTACCCCTGAACCATATCCTGCTACTTCTCTTGGTTTTGAATAACGCTCGCCATAGAACCATTCCATAATGGGATTGCTGGCCTGGGGACCAACCATCGATTTTGTTCTTACATGAACCACCGCATGAACCGTCTGTTCAGCAGCATAAGTAAAATCGACCGGTTTCTCCTGCATAGATAACGATGTCAGATAAGCATTGCCATCACGGAGCTCTACTCTCGAACTGTCCTTTGCAAAAGTGCCTGCAGACCTGTTATTTATTTTGGAATATGCAAATAGTGATAAAATATTTCTACCTCTCAAGCAGAAAG
>CAZTDW010000324.1:0-3389 GCA_964611835.1 uncultured Rikenellaceae bacterium
TTAAGATAAACTGAAAAGAAGTCTTTGAGTTTATCTATTAAAATTTCAACCTTCCCGTTTATGAATTCAACTTTTACACTACCTCCCGGTCTCAGTATTTTAAAGCTTTCGGGATTGCTTCCCAGGGTAAGGGTCACATGAATATCATGAACTGGCACAATGCTCCTTATAGGCCTCACTGCCCCTGACGTTGTATTGACCAGTGAGAAAACATATTCCCCGGGCGAATCTGCCGATCGTGTCAGTCCTGCATGCACGCTTTCGGGTGCATTGGTTTCTATTGGTATGCTATCTCCGGCAAGATATCTCATGCTCCGCAGCAACAGGTTTCTCATATCGGGATGTCCCATTTCAGATGAGATCACGTCGGGCTGATTTGCAAAGTAGATAACCTTGCCTTTTCCGTATCTGTTTTCAATTATTGTGGGAAACTCTTTCGCCCATTTGGTTGTCCATGCTTTCTCAGGAGGCTGGTTATGAACAATTGGAACATATGTGCAGATCACCCTGGAACGGGCCTCAGGAGTGCACAATAATGTGAAACCGGCATTTATCAGAAGTTCGGTTTTTTCGCTGTCGGCTTTGACAAGGGGATGATCTTTGTCTGAGATGTACTGGTAGCAATCTTTCCTTGTGTCTGTTTTCTTTCCGGTATAATGGCATCCGAAGAGCTCTGCCAGGCCGAAATCCCTGCGTTGTGTTCCCTTTTCATCATACAGGCTCGATTCGTAAGTGGCTATCAGATTTCCTCCCTCACTAACGAACTTCCCGATAAGATCAAGTTCCTTTCCTGACAGGCACCTGACTCCCGGCAGAATTATGGTATTGTATTTTTTAAGTTTGGTTTCTGATACCTGATCATCCGCGATGAAGTCATAGGGGATATGATTTTCCGTAAGCACTTTTTCGATTCCCCTTATAAAAGAGCCGAACTGATCCCCTTCCACTGATCTGTTCCTGAATGACAGCCTGGTGGCTTTTGAATAATAGATCCCGATAGTTGCAACAGGGACCTGCCGGGTAAGGAACTTTTCGTTCTCTTTCACGAACAGATACGTGTCTGACTGATGATAAGCGCTCCTTCGATCGTATGTAGCCCCCGGATGCATTCCCGTGAAGCTGCAGTTCCAGAACCGGCCTCCGGCTGCCAGAGCTTCCCACAGCCATACCCTGAGGTCGTTTTCAGGATCGGTAATATACCTGTGTGAGGTACCGTTCCCTCCGTAAAGGATTATTGCTTCCTTTTCTGGAGCCATCGATTTCAGGAATCTGATGATGGTGCCTGAATAATTCAGATCTGCATAGTGAATGATCTCCGAGTTCTCCGTGAGAAAAGCTACGCTGACAAGAAAATCAAAATGATCGCGTGCATTATACAGGTCGATCCCGTCATTGATGCGCGCACCGGCTTCAAACATGCTGAAAACCTCAGCCGTGTAAACCTTGTCTTCACCGAACGATTTTACGGTTTCCCTCATCGTGCCCATATGCCTGTCTGCCATCACCGTCTTCCAGCTCATATACCTGTCAAGCTTTGCATCAGAAGCATTGACAGAGGGAATCTCTTCCCCTGTTGCAGCCCGGTATGAATCCCTGCACCTGCTGCAATAGCATATCCCTCCAACGCCAACACTGTTGTGCCATATCCCGTCGAGATCATAACTCTTCATAATATAGGATATGAATTCCTTTGCATGCTCATTCCTGTAATGTCCGTTGTAGCATGCTGCGTAAAGCTGGGGACGGGTGTAAGTCAGCATTTTGGGCTTCTGATCCTCCTCACGGCTGAACCAGTCGGGATACTGCTTGTAAATCTTTTCTTCCACACCCCTGAAATCAATCCTGGCAATTACCCTTATCCCTGCTTTATGGCACGCTTCCGTTATTTCCCCCAGAATATCGCGGCTGGCCATAAATGTATTGATATTGGCAGCAGGCAGGGGATTCTGAAAGAAATCGACGATACCGCCCCCGTTTACAACAAGGGTGTTACACCCTGTTAATTCCATATAGCCAACAACAGATTGTGCATCATATTCTGCTGCATCAGGCTCCCTCAGCACTGTCTGAAGTATCCTCAGGGGCTTACTGTACCATTGAATATCAGCCGGCAACTCATGATTCAATGAATAAAAATGAGGGCTTATCACAGGTGAAAGGGATACATAACCGCCTATCGAAGCGCTGTATTGCAAAAATCTCCTGCGGTCGATCATTAACTTCCGGGAATTGTTCCTCATGGGTCTAAGCTATAAGATTGTTAATTAAATTACTTTTCTCTGAAAGAAAGTATCAGATCCCCTGAACCCGGAACTGACCTGTACATTACATAATTGCCGCGGTCATCTTTTCCGGGGGTGAATCCGATTTCATTCTGCCCCTGCATTATTTGCAGTTTGTCGGGTGATCCTGACAGGTATGTTTTAAGGGTAAGTGGATAATCATATTCCTTTCCCAGCCCGGCTGAAAGGTTTACCGTAAGCCGGCCCTTTTTGCTGATTGCTTCCACCCGGCTGTTCATGCGTTCCCTGATATACTTCGCCACATCACCGAAGGTTGCGACCCACAACCTGTTTTCACTGGATTTTATGTAATTGTAATAATTTCTCAGGTCGTTACCCGTTAACGGTTCCCAGCCTATGCCATCAACTCCATGAAATACAAGCACAAGCCAGATATTGCTCATGGCTGCTGTTGTGTCGACCCATGCTTTCATAAGTTCCATCGGTGTCGAGGTCAGTGCTCCCCTCTGCCACTGGACATATTCAATTTCATTATTGACAGGACTTTTCCTGCTTCCCCTGTTAAGCTCCATCAGGAATGGCTCAGGCATGCGGTTTCGCAAAGCCGGATAATACTTATAGGCAAACTCCATCACTCTTTCATCCTCAGTACCGTAAGGGCACTCTGCCGAAAAGATGAATTTTTCACCCAATTGCTCAAGCATCTCTTTCCTGCTTCCTTCAAGTTCATTCACAAGGTTTGCAGAGTCCATAATTGCAAGCCTCGGATGCGTAATAGTGTGGCTTGCAAATTCATGTCCTTTTGAGGCAAGAATCCTTATATCATCCCAGGTTATACGGTCTGATACGCTCCCGCTTCCTGTCCTTCGCGGTTTGGCTTTCCCGGTCCTAAGTTCTGCAAGAGCCTCATCTATCTTACGACATGCTTCTTCAATCTTTCCTGATTCATATAATTCACCGGCTGTGGTAAAATAATTCCGCATTCCTGAATACGGAGCATAAGCAACCATCGAGGCTCTTTCAAAGAGATTGTCACGATCCGTGGCAGAAACTGCAGATTCTTTTATTATCTCTTCCTGCGGGCGGCCGATAAATTCAGCCTGATATTTTGAGCCGGGGATATTTCCGGTGTTTATGAAAAATGTC
>CAZTDW010000325.1:0-3386 GCA_964611835.1 uncultured Rikenellaceae bacterium
CCTTTTTTGCTAAAGGGAAGGGGCAGGGGAAGGGTTAAAGTATCACTGGGAGAGAGTTTAGTAATCAACTAGTATTTGTCTAAACCTTTCTGATACTGAGTATAAAGCAAAAACAGGTTTTAGTGTGGTATAAATCATTTTTTTAAGTTTTTTTTTATCATTAAATTCAGTGTGCTAGAAAATGAAACACATTTATTTTACAAAGTTTCACAAGTCAGGTTCTGCTGGTGTCGGTAAAAGTGATTATGATGGGTTACAAAACAGGGCTTTTTTATAAAAATATTCAGAAAGACCTTAACTACATCAAGGCAATTCTTGAAAGCAGGCGGTAAATATAGCAGGCCGGTAGCAAAAGCCATATTGAAAATTTGCTTAACATGCGGGGTTGTGCCCGGGGGGGAAAGGTCCTATTGCTACTGAAATTTTAAAAAAGCAAATGAAGATTAATGTTTTCTGGTTCAGAAGGGATCTCCGGATGGATGACAATACGGGGCTGAGCCATGCTTTGAAATCCGGGCTTCGGGTGTTACCTCTTTTCATTTTTGATACAAACATTACCGAAGAACTGCCAGGAGATGACCACAGAATTTCATTCATTTACAGGACTCTTGTTTCACTGAACAGGGAGCTGGGGGAAATGGGCAGCTCCCTTTGTGTGAAGAAGGGGGATCAAGTCAGGATCTGGGAAGAGCTGACCCGGGAATATGAAATAGGATCAGTTTTTCTGAATAAGGATTATGAGCCATACGCCATTGAAAGGGATGAAAAGATTACATCATTTCTTAATAAGTCGGGGATTGGATTTTTGAAGTTCAAGGACCAGGTGATTTTTGAAGAAACAGAAATTCTGAAATCTGACAATAATCCCTATACCATCTTTACTCCTTACAAAAACCGGTGGATACAAAAGCTTAAGGAGAAACCTCCCTCATCAACATATAATGAAGGATTGCCGTCAATGTTTTATCAATACTCATTCCCGTTCCCTTCTCTTGAGGAGCTGGGATTCCGTCAGAGTATATTGAAGGTAAAGTCCTATGATCTGTCGGTAATATCAGAATATCACAAATACCGTGATCTGCCTGCAGCCGATCGGACAAGTTATCTTTCCCCATATCTCAGGTTTGGAACGATAAGCATACGAAGTCTTGTCACCCTTGCTTTCAAGGAGAACCAGGTATTCCTGAACGAGCTTATATGGCGGGAGTTCTTCATGCAGATACTGTTCCATTATCCCGGTGTGGTGACCGGCAATTTCAGGAGCACTTACGACGGGATTCAATGGCGGAATGATGAAAAGGATTTCTTAAGATGGTGCAATGGTGAGACGGGCTATCCTTTTGTGGATGCCGGGATGCGGCAGCTTAACCAGACCGGTTATATGCACAACAGGGTTAGAATGATAACTGCCGGATTCCTCTGCAAGCATCTTCTGATTGACTGGAGGTGGGGTGAGGCTTATTTTGCCGGAAAGCTGTTTGACTATGAACTGTCGTCAAACAACGGGAACTGGCAATGGGCTGCAGGGACAGGATGTGATGCAGCACCTTATTTCAGGGTGTTCAACCCGGAAACACAACAGAAGAAATTTGATCCGGGAATGGAATACATACGAAAGTGGGCCGGAGATACAGAGAGATCCTCATATCCCGCAAAAATCATCGATCATGAATTTGCAAGGATAAGAGCAATTCAGACCTACAGATCAGGATTAAAAATGAAAATATTCTGAACTTTTTAAGTATTTTAGCATTGTAATGACACCTTTAATCCTGCGATCAATGGCTTTTCAGCGTCGGGGTCTAAACCTGGTTTTGATATGTTTCAGCATCCTCATTCTCATTTCCTGCGAATCAAAAGATGATCCTCTGTATGTTGGATCATGGGAGTCTTCCGGCCAGGTAATAACCAGTGACATTGTTTACAATACGACAAGAACCCTGATACTGACCAGGTCGACTTACGAGGAAACCTATCTGATTCAAAGGGAAAACCAGGGAATTATAGCCGGGATCTTAGGAACAAAGGGTAAGCTGGCATTTTCACGATATTACATGGTATTCAGGCTCGAAGAGCTCGGAACTTGCGTGAGGGATCAGTCGGATGCGTGTACCGAAGCGGTTCAGTGGTTCGGAGAGGGCACACAATACTGGAACGACAATTCCCAGTATTTTGAAAGTACAGTGAAAGGCGAATATAAGGTCGACGGAACAACATTATACCTTAAGAGGGATCTGAACAATGATAATGATACCGATGATACCGGTGAGGATATTCAGTTTGAAAGAATCTAATATTTAACTATACCATGAGACTTATAATCAGTATTCTTTTTGCAATTATTTTAATTAACCCAGGCTGCAGATCCGGATCCGGACCTGAAACGTTTAAAGCAGATGTTATTATCTATGGAGGGACCTCATCAGCCGTTTCGACAGCTGTTCAGATATCGAGAATGGGCAGGTCGGTCATAATTGTATCTCCCGACACGCATATAGGAGGTCTTTCTTCCTCCGGACTTGGTTTTACCGACACCGGAAACAAGGAAGTGATAGGAGGCATTGCACGTGAGTTTTACAATCTGATTTATCAGCATTATCAAAAGCCGGAATCATGGGTTTGGGAAAAACAGTCTGATTATGGCAATAAAGGCCAGGGCAGCCCGGCTATCGACGGGGAAAAAAGGACAATGTGGATCTTTGAGCCCCATGTGGCGGAGGAAGCGTTCGAAACACTGATTAAGCAGAACAACATTCCTGTTTACAGGGATGAATGGCTCGACAGGCAAAACGGCGTGGTTAATGAGGGAGGTAAGATAAGTTCAATTAAAACTCTCAGCGGGAAAGTTTACAGGGGGAAAATATTCATTGATGCCACTTATGAAGGCGACCTGATGGCTGCTGCAGGAGTTCAATACACAACGGGAAGGGAACCCAACAGCCTCTATAACGAACAATGGAACGGGGTGCAGACCATCGACAATCCATATAAGCATCATGATTTTAATGAACTGAAAATAAGCCCGTACATTATACCAGGCGATCCTAAAAGCGGTGTTCTCCCCCGGATATCAACAGAAAGTCCGGGTAATCAGGGTGACGGAGACAACAGGATCCAGGCATATTGCTTCAGGACATGCCTTACAAAAAACGAAGGCAACAGGGTGCCTTTCGATCGGCCCGAAGGCTATGACTCCACCCAGTATGAACTGCTTTTAAGGATTTATGATGCCGGATGGAGGGGTACATTCAACAAGTTCGACGTGATACCGAACCAGAAGACGGATGTAAATAATCACGGCCCCTTCAGCTTTGACAATATCGGGATGAATTATGATTATCCCGAAGCCACATATGAAAGAAGGAAGGAAATCATTGAGGAACATA
>CAZTDW010000326.1:0-3378 GCA_964611835.1 uncultured Rikenellaceae bacterium
GCAAAAATGATTATCTGGCCTTCGTAATTTTCGGAAAAGATAATTTCAGCCGGTGGAAATCCCTATATATAATCAGCCATCGGGAAGGCCATGTCGGAAAACGACTCTATCGGAGGAATCATTGAATGTACAGTGAGAAATCCAAGCAAAGCTCTTGGAGAGCCTTTCTTTTATTCAGTCGAATCAGCTGTGAGTCATTTAGTCTTCTCAATACCTGCTATCAAGGGGATTGAGTTTGGCTCGGGTTTCGCGGCTGCATCCATGAAAGGCTCTGTACACAATGATCCTATTATTGACGGAACCGGAAAAACCCTGACCAATAATGCCGGAGGTATTAACGGAGGGATCACCAACGGCAATGACATAGTGTTCAGGGTGGCAGTCAAGCCAACCTCTTCAACCGGAGTGGAACAGCAAACTTACGATTTCAGCAGCGGCCATATGGCAGCCCTTAAAGTAAGGGGCCGGCACGACACGTGCATTGCGCTGCGGATGCCGGTGATTGTTGAGGCCGCCACGGCAATAGCCCTGGCTGATCTGATGCTTATCGACAGAGGTATACACGGCACCAGGAACGTGTAACGGTTTCTGCCTGATTCAGTGCACCCCGCGCACAGATCATTCTGCACTTTGCTGTCATTTTGCCTTTATCTTAAGGATTTTTGTTGTCGAAGAGGTGATTTTAAACCTTTCATCTATCCTTTCTCCTATGATCCATGCGATTCTTCCGCCTGACTCAAGGATCAGGGTCTTCTCTTTTTTTATCAGCGAGAACTTCCTGTCGATGAAATAATCACTCAGCTTCTTGGTGTGCGACATTCCCAACGGTATAAATGAATCGCCCTTCCTCCAGCTCCGGATCAGAAGTGGAAAACTGATCTTAGCGAAATCCAGAAAAGCAGTTTTTCTGTTATCATGGATCCCGAATCCGGATGTAACAGGGATAACCTCGGCGGATTCAATGCCCTTTGCAACAGAAAGTTCGTCAGTGTTATTTATTTCACAATGGATGTCCTGGATGTCTTTCCCGAGCGGTGAAATGATAAGCACTCCCCTGTCCCTGATGATCGAATGTGTGTCAGTTACTATTTTCCCTCCGCTCGTTCCCCTCATTACATTTATAAGGTCATTTACCAGCGGGCCCGTAACTCCATATGGTTTCATCAGTTCATAAATCAATGTGCTGTTGACGGCCACAGGCATCAGGGGATCAATTTTAAAAATTATGGTTTCTCCATCTGCTGTAAAAGTCTCTTTCTCCACCAGCTCAAGATAACGGGCTGCAATTTCACCGGTTTCTGTGAGCCTTCTCGAAGTTTCATGCAGGGTTGTTTCAATTGAAGGATTGATCTCCCTCAGCATCGGAATGAGAATATGTCTGATCTTGTTCCTGGTATATTTTACCTCAGCATTTGACCTGTCTTCCCTGAACGGAATGTTTTCCTGCCTGCAGTACTCTTCAATGCGCTGGCGGGTCGCAAAAAGAAGGGGGCGGATTATCCTGTTGCTTAACGGTTTCATCCCCGAAAGTCCTTTTAAACCTGTACCTCGTATCAGATTGATCAGAAATGTTTCAACATTGTCGTTCAGGTTATGGGCAATGGCAATAAGATCAAAATTGTTTTCTGACCTGATTGTTTCAAACCATTCATAGCGAAGGTCGCGGGCCGCCATCTGGACCGAAATGCCATTTTCCCTGGCATGGCTGGCGGTTTCAAATCTCCTTGTGAAAAAAGGCACATTGTACTCCGATGCGATTCTTCTTACAAGTTCTTCGTCTTCATCTGATTCCCTGCCCCTCAGGCAGAAGTTGCAATGAGAAATCGCCGTATCAAAACCGGCTGAAACGAAAAGACTGGCCATGACCATTGAGTCGATTCCCCCGCTGACTCCAAGAAGTATCCTGTCATTCCTGCCACATAACCTGTTTTCTTCAATATATTTTATGAATTCACTCAGCATATCATTCATATTACCTATTTGTATGGCAGCAAGGATGGTTTATCCGGTTCAAAATTTCTTGGTCGTAGCAGCTGTTCTCCTGTTACCTGAAGATAGCTTATTCTCGAATAATCAGGAGGATTTGGGAAGTAACCCACCCTTACCTGGAAAGTGTTGAATACCATATTTTCATTTCTGATCCTTATTCCCAGGCCTATTGCTGAAATAAAATCCCCCCGACCCAGGAATTCATTCGTATCAAACAGGAATCCTACATCTGTAAAACCGAAGAATGCAAATTTAAAACCGTAAAAATTGATCGGACTGAAAAGCACCGATTCCAGGTTAACGGAAAAGCGTTGAGTCCCTCCTATGGAATCGTTCCGGAATCCGGAGAAACCATTATCACGGGGGAAGACCAGGTATTCATCGGAATACCTGTCAAATCCCCTGGTGTAATCTGCATTAACAAAGTTCCTGATCCGGGATCTTCCTATGTAGAAAAGGTTGGAAATGTATTTAGCCCTCAGCATCACCATTCCCTGTTCTGTTTGGGCGTCATTGAAAAAAGTGCTGAATCCGGCAGATCCGTAAAAATACCCTATACTTCCTATTGACTGGCCAAAAGAGACACTTGTGCCAAGGTATATTCTTTTCTTGAATTCACTTATTTCCAATCCGCCCGTAACCTCTGCCAATCCACCATAAGGTATGTCCTCTGTCCTTCCATAGCCGTAAATCAGGTTTGCTTTATAATACTTCTGGACGGAAAACACCATAGATCCAAGAAATATCTTGTATTTCTGCAGGTTGCGATAAGAGTCAGGAAGGATGAACGGCCTGGCGAAAACATTGTTGTTGGTATATCTTCCTCCGATTATCAGGCGTGTCACATTTTCCGGATCTATCAGAAATGATCTGGATAGCCAGTAATCCTGAAAATTATATTTCAACGGAGCAGGTATGTCCAGTGAATCAAGATCCTCCGTCGTTGACATCTGCTTTATTGAAATGCCTCCTGCATATCTGGTCTCAGAACTTACCAGCCTTCTGCTGAGATCGAAACCATATGTCTTTTTCCCGAGACCGTCGTGATAATATACTCCAAGATTTATGAATGTTCTGTTTATGTTGTTGATCAGGTATTGAACCCCGAATCCCGGAGAATCAGAATATTTGGAATCGTATGGAACCTCAATCCTGAATTCGTGACCCATTCCGAATATGTTCTTTTCAAATACGGACACCGATCCCTTTTTAAGGCTTCCTATGTTTACCGCTGCACCCAGTGAATATATGTCCTTTGTGAATACCATGATATCGGCCTCATTGCCGGATACAGGTACCACCACGATCCTTGCATCATCAATATAAGGCAGTTCCCTGAGAAGGCGTTCATTTTCGCTGAGTTCAATGGGGGATATTGTGTCACCCGGG
>CAZTDW010000327.1:0-3366 GCA_964611835.1 uncultured Rikenellaceae bacterium
CCCCCCCACGCCAGTACCGACGTGACCTCCCCCGACCACGCGACCCTCACGCCGAAACCGGCCGCACACCAGAGGCGGAAACTGGGGGGGTAAACTGATGAGGAAACTGGGTGGTAAACTTAATGCGGAAAATATTCAAGAAATACTATTATCATAATCAACAATAAACCATCAACAATAAACCATTAACATGGATACATTATCAGACATTGGATTAATAGGACTTGCAGTTATGGGTGAAAACCTGGTTCTGAATATGGAGAGCAAGGGTTTCAGGGTAACTGTCTACAACAGAACTGTTCAGAAGGTCGATGATTTCATGAACGGGAGGGCTGAAGGAAAGAATATAAGGGGTGCATATACCCTTGAAGAACTGGTTGGTTCACTTAAGCGTCCCAGGAAGATAATGATAATGGTCAAGGCAGGCAAGGCTGTTGACGACATGATAGAGGCACTTCTGCCCCTTATGGAAAAAGGAGACATAATCATTGACGGGGGAAATACCCATTTCCCTGACACAAACAGAAGGACGGCCTATGTAGAGAGCAAAGGGCTCCTCTACATCGGGACAGGTGTTTCGGGAGGCGAGGAAGGAGCTTTGCTGGGTCCGTCGATCATGCCCGGAGGATCACCGGCAGCATGGCCTGAAGTAAAGCCGGTCTTTCAGGCAATAGCCGCAAAGGTTGACGACGGTTCGCCATGCTGCGACTGGGTGGGAGAAAACGGTGCCGGCCATTTTGTAAAAATGGTCCACAACGGTATCGAATACGGCGACATGCAGCTTATCTGCGAAGCATACCAGATTATGCGGGATATGCTGCACCTTAATGCCGACGAGATGCATGGTATCTTCAAAGAATGGAATGAAGGGGAGCTTAACAGTTACCTCATAGAGATCACAAGGGACATTCTTGCATACAAAGATGAAGACGGAGAGCCTCTTGTTGACAGGATTCTGGATACTGCCGGGCAAAAGGGAACGGGCAAATGGACAGGAGTGGCAGCACTCGACCTGGGCATACCGCTTACCCTTATAGGTGAAGCAGTCTTTTCAAGATGCCTCTCTGCCATAAAGGGGGAGCGTGTTATCGCATCCGGACTTCTGAAAGGACCAAGTCCGGCATTTTCAGGCAACATTGCAGGATTCATTGAAAACCTTCGCGAAGCCCTGTACGCATCAAAAATAGTATCGTATGCACAGGGATACTCGCTCATGAAAGCGGCAGCTGAAGAATACGGATGGAAGCTTAATTACGGAGGTATTGCCCTGATGTGGAGAGGCGGCTGCATCATAAGGTCGGTCTTTCTGGGTAAGATAAAGGAAGCATATGATAATAATCCGGGGATAACCAACCTGCTGCTCGATCCGTTTTTCAGGGAAAAGATGGAAAAAGCCCAGAACGGATGGAGGAATGTTGTTGCAACCGCAGCTGCCAACGGGATTCCCATACCTGCTATTGCCAGCGCACTATGTTATTTTGACGGATACAGGTGTGAAAGGCTGCCTGCAAACCTGCTTCAGGCGCAGCGCGATTATTTTGGCGCACACACCTATGAGAGGATCGACAGACCAAGGGGTGAGTTCTTTCATACCAACTGGACCGGACGCGGAGGGACCACCGCCAGCACAACATACAATGTCTGATTACGATAAACTCAAACCAACACATAATGTCACAAACCGTTAAAACAGGGAACTACAGGTGGACTGTATGTGCCCTTATATTCTTCGCAACGACTGTCAATTATCTCGACAGGCAGGTCATCGGGATCTTAAAGCCTCTGCTCGAGTCTGATCTCAACATCGGTGAAGCCGAATACGGGTACATAGTAACTGCGTTCCAGCTTGCATATGCATTTGGAATGGTAATCGCCGGACGTCTTATCGACAAGTTCGGGACAAAAATAGGATACGGGGTATCTGTTTTCCTCTGGAGTCTTGCTGCGATGGGGCATGCCCTGGCCAAAGGGGCCTTTGGTTTCGGATTCTGGAGAGCATTCCTCGGGGTAAGTGAATCAGGTAACTTCCCGGCAGCCATAAAAACGGTAGCCGAATGGTTTCCCAAGAGGGAAAGAGCGCTTGCGACCGGGATTTTCAATTCCGGGACCAATGTCGGAGCAATAATCGCTCCGCTTGCCGTACCTGCAATTGCCAGCGCATGGGGCTGGCAGGCAGCTTTCATCATAACCGGGGCCATAGGGTTCCTTTGGATCATACTGTGGTTCATCTATTACGAAGTACCGGAGAAGCAAAGAAGGCTTTCCCAGGGTGAACTGGAGTTCATACACAGCGATGTTGAGGAAA
Source organism: uncultured Rikenellaceae bacterium (assembly GCA_964611835.1). Taxonomy (GTDB): domain Bacteria; phylum Bacteroidota; class Bacteroidia; order Bacteroidales; family VadinHA17; genus LD21. The sequence continues at coordinate 2,306 of CAZTDW010000327.1, forward strand.
AATCTGAACCAACCGAAAGCATTCCATGGTCGAGGCTGTTGAAATACAGGCAGACATGGATGTTCTTTATCGGGAAAGGCCTCACGGATCCGATATGGTGGTTCTATCTTTTCTGGATACCGGGATGGCTTGCATCGGTAAGAGGTACAGGACTTGACATCAAATCATTCGGACTGCCGCTTGTGGTCATTTACACTTCAACGACAGTAGGAAGCATCTTCGGAGGCTGGCTCTCTTCATTCATGATAAAAAAAGGAATGTCTCCCTTTAAGGCAAGAAAGATTGCCATGCTGATTTTTGCCCTTCTGGTCATCCCAATCGTCTTTGCCCAGTCACCTTCACTTAGCACATGGGGAGCAGTCGGACTTATTGCCCTGGCAGCTTCATCGCACCAGGCATGGTCAGCCAACATTTTTACCACGGTGTCGGATGCTTTCCCGAAAAGTGCAGTGAGCTCAGTAACGGGTATCGGAGGCATGGCCGGGGCTCTCGGCGGCGCATTTGTTTCAATCCTTGCGGGGAATCTTCTTGAATACTACAAAAATGCCGGCCATGTTGAAACCGGCTATGTCATTATGTTTGCCATTGCGGGAAGCGCCTACCTGCTCGCATGGATAATCATGCAGGTCTTTGCACCAAAGAACAAAAAGATAACTCTGTAGTGATAATAATTTTGAAAATGATGCTTGCCGGATCGTGACATAAAAACTATTCAGATGAAGAAACTCGGAAAATATTCCTTTGGAATCGGCGACAGGTTCGGACGCCAGGGACATGCCCAGCTGAAAGCAATTATTGAGGCAGGGAAAAAGGGTTATGAAATCACACCTGTCTGGAACAAGTCAAACAGGGAACACATCATTATCGGAACCAATCCGGAGGATGTGAGGCAGGAAGCCGATCAGGCAACCAGGATAGCCGGTTATAATAAACCTTATTTCGTTGATGCTGATCATATTAATCATGAGAATGTAGACAGGTTCATTGAAAGTTCAGATTACTTTACAATTGACGTGGCAGCTTTCATAGGAAAGCGGGCGGGAGATGAAGAAATAGAAAAT
>CAZTDW010000328.1:0-3339 GCA_964611835.1 uncultured Rikenellaceae bacterium
CATTTATCCAGTAACATTGTTGCCGGGAAATTTCTTAAACAGGCCGGAAATTATTCTATTTCTGAGTTGTTTAATATTACCCTAATGGTTGAAAAATCAAAACATCATCCCAAAAAAACCCAGATTTTCGAGAAAAAAGATCTCTATCATGATGTAAAAGCCGAAAAGCACAAGGAGCTTTCGGGCAAGGAATATGATAAGAAACTCCGTAAGCTGACTATTGAGCTTGTCAAGCTCCAGGAATGGGTAAAAGCCAACAGGCTGAAGGTCGTTGTCATCTTTGAGGGAAGGGATGCTGCCGGTAAGGGAGGAGTGATAAAGACCATAGCAGGATGCCTGAATCCAAGGATATGCCGGATTGTCGCCCTTGGGGTCCCTACGGAAAAAGAGAAATCACAATGGTATTTTCAGAGGTATGTTTCTGAACTCCCGTCAGGGGGCGAGATTGTCCTTTTCGACAGAAGCTGGTATAACAGGGCCGGAGTGGAAAAAGTAATGGGCTTTTGCACAAATGAGGAATACGAAGAGTTTCTCCGTTCATGCCCTGAATTCGAAAGGATGCTTATAAGATCAGGCATAGTACTCATCAAGTACTGGTTCTCCATAAGTGATGGGGAGCAGGAAAACCGATTCCAGGACAGGATAAAGGATCCTACAAAAAGATGGAAAATCAGCCAGATGGACATCGAATCGCGTGACAGATGGGTTGAATATTCGATGGCAAAGGATAAGATGTTTTCTTACACCGACACTAAGCAATCTCCATGGTATGTGGTCCCGGCCGATGATAAGAGAAGGGCCAGGCTTAACTGCCTTGATCACCTGTTGTCTCTTATTCCATATAAGGACCTTACGCAGAAACCGTTCAAACTTCCCCCTCTGAAACATGAGGTTGCCTACGTCAGACCTCCCATCACCGATCAGACTTTCGTACCTGAAAAGTACTGATCAGTTCGTAAAGTTCATAAAGTCCGTAAAGTCCGTAAAGTTCAGAAAGTCCGTAAAGTTCATAAAGTCTGTATTGTTGGACTAATCCTTTCAAAATGAAATACTTCACCTGCTTATCTGATTTTCGGCTAATTTCCTTACTTTTGTCATTTTACTTTTATCTTTTGTCTTTTATCTTTTGTCTTACTATAAATGAAGCCTTCGATACCAAAAGGAACCCGTGATTTTTCTCCAGAAGAAATATTGAAAAGAGACCTGATTTTCGATACGGTCAGGTCTGTATTCAGGCTTTACGGCTACCAGCCGGTGGAGACTCCTGCAATTGAAAACCTCTCGACTCTGCTCGGGAAATACGGAGAAGAGGGTGACAGGCTGATATTCAGGATCCTTAATTCAGGCGATTTCCTTTCCGGTATTGACAAAAATGAAATAGTCGAAGGCGGATCTTCAAGGTTGTCCTCACTGATCTGTGAAAAAGGATTAAGATACGATCTTACCGTACCGTTCGCCCGTTATGTGGTCCAGCACAGGGAGGAGATTGTTTTTCCCTTCAGACGCTATCAGATCCAGCCGGTATGGAGAGCCGATCGTCCCCAGAAAGGAAGATACCGTGAGTTCTTCCAGTGCGACGCCGACGTGATAGGAAGCGATTCACTGCTTAATGAATATGAGCTGATCAGGATAATAGATGACGTATTCACCCGGCTGGATATTAACGTCATAATTAAGATCAACCACCGAAAGGTGCTTTCGGGAATAGCGGAATATATTGGCGAGGCTGCAAAAATTACTGACATTACTGTTGCCATTGATAAACTCGATAAAATAGGTTTAGACGAAGTTAACAGGGAACTTGCAGGCAAGGGGATTCCGGATGAGGCAATTGAGAGGCTTCGTCCTGTGCTTGACCTGTCGGGCGACACCCAGGCAAAGCTGGCCAGGCTTCAGGATATCCTCTCAGAATCTGAAACAGGGCTCAGGGGTATAGGGGAAGTTAGAACACTTTTCTCCTACATTTCCGGCTCTCCTTTGAAAAATGATACCGAACTGGATCTGACCCTTGCCCGCGGACTCAACTATTACACCGGCACAATAATAGAGGTAAAGTCAAAAGATGTAAGCATAGGCAGCATATGTGGCGGAGGCAGATACGACAACCTTACGGGGATCTTCGGGCTGCAGGGTGTCTCCGGCGTGGGGGTCTCATTCGGTGCCGACAGGATATATGATGTGATGAGCCAGCTTTCACTTTTTGGAAAGAACGCATCATCAGTTACGCAGGTGCTGATCCTTAATTTCGGTGAAAAGGAGGCAGGATATGCGATAAATCTCAGGGATTCCCTGAAAAGCATTAACTGCAGGACAGAATTCTACCCTGATCCTGTCAAGATAAAAAAGCAGATGTCATATGCCGATGCCAAAAAGATTCCCTATATCATTCTTGCCGGTGATGAGGAGATGAAAAACAATAAAGTTATCTGCAAGAAAATGGTATCGGGGGAGCAGAAGATCCTGTCTCCCGATGAACTCTTGATATATTTCAGATCCGAGCTGAATTGCTGAAATCATGAGCTCTTAAAAATCCCTTCTTCCATCTCTTCTCTCCTGCAGTTCTTTCAATAACTGCTGTCTGTAAAGGTTTTCAGCCTGATAAAGTCTCATAATCTTAACGGGAGGAAGGATTTCTTTAACTCTGGTATGAAAATCCCGGGTCAAATTTGCCTCATGCACCTCCAGATCCACAATCCTGTCTCCCGCCTCAATCATATCCTTCTCCGACAAATTCAGCTCATTCATGTTGAAATTCCTGTTTATCCCGATTCTTTCAAGCTGAATTTTGTTTTTTGCCTCCTGATACTCATTATATACAGGCCAAAAAATTTCAGCCTCTCTAGGAGTCAGATTAAGACGTTTGGTGAAGAAAGCAACCTTATATGCATTCAGTCGTTCACGATTGGGATTTTGTCCGGTCACATAAATCGAACCAAGCCCGAATATTATCATTATCAAAATAAATCTTTTCATGAGCAGATAATTTTAAAAGTTTTCAATGATCTGATGCCTCTTCAGCCATGGTGTGGGAATGAAATCGCCCTTACCTGTTCCTTCTGGTTTATTATTAATCATGGCTGTTTAATAGCATATTAATTACAGGAATTCATAAATTTCATTTAAATCAACGTTTTCAAGAATCAAATAATCAACAATATCCGTTTCGTTCACATCTGATCGTATCGGCAGAAGATCTGTCAGATCAACACTCTCCTCAAGGCTTACCAGATCTATGTCGTTTATCACCATTTCGGAAATAGCTTCAGTAGTTATCTCACTTATTTTCAGAGTCCGGCTTCCCGGATGGAAAGTCTTGATCCCTGTAAATGTCAGAAGAGT
>CAZTDW010000329.1:0-3329 GCA_964611835.1 uncultured Rikenellaceae bacterium
GGAAGGCCGCTTTGATGTAGGCATTGGCATTGACAATTTTTTCAGGTATTGATCTGTATTGAGGAAATAATTAAACGTTTTAAAGCCGGGTTAATTAGCGTCCATGCCTGCATATTAATCATTCAGCCATAAATACGTATTTGTCAGTTTGATAATATTTGTATGGACGGGAACGTTTATAAGGGAAAGATTTTTAATTTTAACAGGTTGTATCTAAAATATTTTTCAGATGGCAAGTCTCAGACTTATGTTGGGCTGGATTCCCTCAACATCTAAAATTGAACAGGCAGAAAGGGCGCTTATTGCAGAATATGAAAAATTGCAAGCGTTCACCAGATCCGATCTTCTGGCTCAATATACCAGTCTAAAGGACAAAGTGACATCCTCTGAATTCATTCAGAAAAAGAAGGAGATTGAATCCCTTCAGTACAGGAATTCTGATGAATACAACAAGGAAAAGGAGTTTCTGTCGCTTCAGAAGGCAAAGGATCTTGTTTTGTATTTCAAGACTGTTGCAGGACCACTACTAAAAAGATTCAGGGATCTCGACGGCTCGCAGAAAATAAGGGATTTCGAATCCCTTGAGAACTTCATCAAATCCAACACCTTCAGGATGAAGCAGAAGATGAAACCCATCACATTCAAGGACACCGACGAATACCGGAAGTTCCTTGAATACAAATCATTAAAATCCGATCCCGAAATAAAAGCATACTTCAAGGCGTCAGCCAAAGGTGAAGCGGTTAAATCAAAGGCGGTTGAAAAGTTCGAGGAGCTTGCAGCGTATATCAGGACGCAGGATTTCCTTGCAAAGAAGAATATGAAACCCATCACATTCAAAGACACCGAAGAATACAAAAAGCTTCTTGAATACCAGCGGCTGAAGAACAGCCCTGATATCAGGGAATATTATAAATTCAAATCATCCAAAGAGTACGCAAATTTCCTTAACACTGACGGATCATCAAGACTGGCCCGGTATAATGAGCTTCGTGACTATGTAGCCACACAGGAGTTCAGGGAAAGGAAAAACTATCTGCTTGATAAAAAAAGATTTGAGAAAACTGACATGTTCAGGGATATCAAAGAATACGAGAAGCTTCAGAAAAATGAGGATATTTTATGGTATTTTAAAGTGAAGGATTCTGACAAATTCGATGTGCTGAAATCAAAAACCCTGACTTTTGCCGACGAATTTGACGGAGAGAAGCTCGATACGGATAAATGGCTGACAAATTACTATTGGGGAGACAAGCTGCTGAAAGACAGGTATTCTGTTGAGGGAGACCTTCAGGTATATACTGAAAAGGAAAATTTTGAAGTCCGCAACAGCCTTCTTAAAATACATACGAAACCTCAGCGAATCACAGGCAAGGTATGGTCTCCCGATCTTGGATTCCGAACAAAGGAGTTCAGCTATACATCCGGACTTGTTAATACAGGTATCAGCTTCCGTCAGAAATATGGAATTTTCACAGCCAAGATAAAACTCGGAAACCCTGACGCCAGAAATACTTTCTGGATGCTTGCCGGCAAAATAACTCCTCACATTGACATATGCCGGACCTCCGGAGGCAAAGTTTGGGCTGATTTTTCACCAGCTACCAACAGAAAGGCTAAAAAATCGGTTGGATCACGGTATGCCCAGGACTTTTTTATCTATTCACTTGAATGGACCAATGACAAGCTTGTGTGGAAGATCAACGGGGAGGAGTTCTTCCGCCAGACATCGGACATACCGCAGGAACCTATGTATGTCCTTCTCTCAGGCGGCACTGAAAAGCCGGTCAGCGGAATGACCACCATGGAAATCGACTGGGTAAGGATCTATCGGTAACACGCCATGCATGGCGTGTCAACAAATATATATAAATTAAAACGCGACACATCGCATAGGTAAACACGCGGTGCATCGCGTGTTTACGTGATATTTGTAGACACGCCATGCATGGCGTGTCTACATTTTATTTTTAATATTTATGTAACTATACCGGATCCCATCCGTCTTTATTCTGTAATTCAGTTTATGACCGTAAAGGAATATAACAGATCTGTTGAGGAATATTCTGATTATGTGTACCGCTTCATTCTTTCAAGCATCAGGGATGAAGACAGGGCTAATGACATAGTGCAGGATACCTATGAAAAACTGTGGCGGAATGTGCTGGAGGTCAGCTATCCGGTCGTTAAATCATGGCTGTTCACTACCGCCTACCATGCGATGATCGACATGATCAGGAAGGAGAGCAGAATGTCACCCATTGAAGAAAATAACAGTTATGACCTGGTTGAAGAATCGCAATATTCCGATCTGAATGAGATACTCCATTTGGCGCTGGAACGCCTGCCCGAAATACAGAAATCGCTGATTCTTCTGCGTGATTATGAAGGATACAGCTACAGGGAGATCGGAGAAATCACAGGTCTGACGGAAGCACAGGTAAAGATCAATATCTACAGAGGCAGGGTGGCTTTGAAGAATTTTATCGGAAAAATTGAGACGGTATTATGAACATGAATCCCGACAGATCAGATTACGAATTATGGTTTACCGACTGGCTTGATGGCAAACTCAGTCAGGAACAGGCTGAAACTTTCCTTGCCTTCCTGAAACAGAATCCCGATCTGGCCGGGGAACTGAATGATCTGGAACTGGTAAGCCTTGAACCACCTGAAATAACTTTCTCAGGGAAAGATTTCCTAAGAAGATCACCCGAAAGCCTTAGCGATGAGCAGTTTGATAATCTTTGCATTGCCAGTCTGGAGAATGATCTGACAACCATTGAGCAGGAAGAACTCGATCATATTGTCAGTCTTGATGACAACAAAAGGAAAAATTATGAACTGATAAAAAAGCTTAAGCTTAAACCTGCAACTGTTATTTTCATGGGAAAGGACAGTGTTAAGAAATTAAAAGCAGGCCGGAGGATATTCAGATACTCCCTTGCCGGCTTAAGTATGGCTGCCACACTGGCTCTCCTGGTCTCATTGTATCTCTTCTTAAAACCTGCCGGCGGGGAAAGGCTGATCTCCGGTTCGTTTCCTGCCGACACATTTCTTATTGAACTTCGCACCGGAATATACGGAGGAACGGATCATGTAATAGCTAAAAGATCATCCCCGCTCCCTGCAGGTAAACCAAAAATGCATAAGTCAGAAATTGTGGGGGGAAAACACTTCCCGGATTATAATGAAAAACAAGTAAATGCAGAGTCAATTGATACGGCCCCTGTATTTGTCAGGGAAATGCATCAGTCTTTGCTGTCGGTCAGGATTCATGAAAAACAGGTTGAAATCCAACACACAGGCATATTTCTCATCAGGCAATT
>CAZTDW010000330.1:0-3313 GCA_964611835.1 uncultured Rikenellaceae bacterium
CGATATCCTTTACCAGGACAGCTTTTTTCACCGGATCATTGTTTGCTTCATCAAGCAACAGCCTGGTTTTGAACCTTATGAAATCCGTCTCGTGATCCCTGATATATTTCAGGAATTCTTCATTGCTTACTTTTTTTGAATATGAATCCGGATCTTCGCCATCAGGCAGAAGGACTATCCTTACGTTCATCCCTTCTTCAAGAACAATGTCGATTCCTCTGATTGAAGCCTTGATTCCGGCGGGGTCGCCGTCATAAAGGATTGTTATGTTCGGAGTGAACCTTTTTATCAGTCTTACCTGTTCCTGGGTCAGGGAAGTACCGGAAGATGCCACCACATTTTCTATTGCAGCTTCATGAAGCGACATCACATCTGTATAACCTTCAACGAGATAGCACCTGTCTTCCTGTGTTATTGCCTTGCGTGCCTGGTAAATACCATAAAGGATCCTGCTTTTATGATAGATCTCAGACTCAGGTGAATTGAGGTATTTTGCACTTTTTGGATCAGCTTTCAGTATTCTACCTCCGAATCCCAGGACCTGACCGGAAAGTGAATGAATGGGGAACATAACCCTTCCGCTGAAGCGGTCGAATATCCGTTCTTCATGCTGAATGGTCAGCCCCGTTTTTAGCAGGAAATCAAGCCGGTGACCGTCTTCAAGGGCTTTCTTTGAAAAGGCATCCCTTTGCTCGAAGCTGTAACCTACTTCAAATTTCTTAAGCGTACTGTGCTGGAATCCCCTTTCCTTGAAGTAGGCAAGGCCAACCGAAATCCCCTCGTCGGTCCGGAGCAGGTTCTCTTCAAACTGCCGGGCTGCATAGGCTGCGACAACAAGAAGGCTCTCCCTTTCATTCTGTTTTTCAATTTCCTCGGGAGTCCGTTCTTTTTCAATTACCTCGATATGGTATTTCCTTGCGAGATACTTCAAAGCTTCCGGGTAGGTAAGATGCTCATGCTCCATTATGAAGTTGACGGAATTTCCTACCTTGCCGCAGCCAAAACACTTAAATATCTCCTTTGAAGGAGATACCGTGAAGGAAGGTGTTTTTTCATTATGGAAAGGACACAGCCCCAGATAGTTCACTCCTCGTTTCTTCAGCGGGACAAACTCCTGCACCACATCGACGATCTGTGCAGCATCAAGGATCCGTTCAACAGTCTGCCGGTCAATCATGGATCAAAGATATCAGTAAAACAGGGAAAGAGCATGAATATGCCTTACAATATATTAACATTTGAAGATTGCCCTGATCAGGCTGGCGTTCATAATAAGGGAACTAGAAAAACATAATTATTACCAGGGTTTTAAATCTGTAGGTCATTATTTGCAGGGTCCCTTTACTTAAGTTCCATCAGGCGGCCGGTTAGAATTTCAACGCCCCTTGAGGCAGGTTCCTTTATGATTTCAACATGCCTTCTGGCAGGAACGTAAACATCATTCGGATCAATAAGCCAGAGGGATGCTCCTGCAGGGGCATAATCCATCAGTCCGGCTGCCGGGTAAACATTGAGCGACGAACCGATGACCACAAAAATATCGGCAGCGGAAGTTATCTTTACAGCTTCATCCATCATTGGAACAGCCTCTCCGAACCAGACTATATGAGGCCTTAGCTGGCTCCCTTTTTCACACTTATCTCCGGGTGTGATCTCTTTGTAGCCGATATCATAAATAAGCGAGGGATCGGAGGTACTTCTTGCCTTTGTAAGTTCACCATGGAGGTGAAGCACCTTTGTACTTCCTGCCCTCTCATGCAGATTATCTACATTCTGTGTTATAACATTAACACTGAAGTACTTCTCAAGCGCTGCCACACCTTTGTGACCCGCATTGGGCTCGCAGGAAGAAAGCTGGGTCCTTCTGTCGTTATAAAACCTCAGAACCAGATCCCTGTTTTTTAACCATCCCATTGGTGAGGCAACCTCAGTAACATCATATTCTTCCCAAAGGCCGCCGGTTTCGCGGAATGTACGAATACCGCTTTCGGCACTCATCCCCGCACCGGAAAGAATAACCAGATTCTTCATATGACGATAAAAGTTTGATTTAAAAATAGAGAATATTTATCAATCAGCCCGGATAGTCATCAGGAGTATTTCATTGCCTCCGGCAGATGTCAATCAGGGCCGGGATATCGCGAATAACCAGTATATTTACTACTTTTACAGATCGATAATCAACAAAATAATGGTTGAAAACAGAAAGATCATACTTGCAGTTACGGGAGCAAGCGGTTCGGTTTACGCACTTTCTCTTATTGAAAGGCTTAGCGGACTTAAGTCACCGCCTGCAGAGATAGCAACCCTGTTTTCAGAGACGGCAAAACAGATATGGGATCATGAAACGGGAAAACCCTTCGTTGGTATCAGTCCGGTAAAGGTTTATGAGAATGATAATTATTTTGTTCCTTTTGCTTCAGGATCTTCTGACTATGATACCATGATCATCTGTCCGGCCTCGATGGGAACCATCGGCAGGATAGCCGGAGGAGTGTCGGATGATCTGATATGCCGTGCAGCGGATGTGATGCTGAAAGAGAGGCGAAGGTTGATAATTGTCCCGAGGGAATCCCCCTATAATCTCATCCATATCCGCAACATGGAGACCCTTACTCTTGCAGGGGCAGTCATCTGTCCTGCCAGCCCGTCATTTTACAGCCAGCCGGTTACCATCAACGATCTGGTTTTGACGGTTGTTGAAAGGATCATTTCACTTGCAGGATTTGAAGCAGACACTTACCGCTGGATGACAAATGATTGACGACCGGGCAGTAAAATTTTTCAAAAAGCATCATGTACTTACGGTTGCCACATGTGTTAACGGTGAACCATGGTGCGCCAATTGCTTTTACGTATATATCGAAGAGCAAAATGCACTTGTTTTTACCACTGATCCTGATACAAGGCATGGAAAAGAATTCAGGGAAAATACTCTGGTAGCAGGTTCTGTTGTTCTGGAAACTCCGGTTATAGGAAAAATCAGGGGCATCCAGTTTCAGGCCGTTGTATCCGAACCTCAGGGCGAAGACCTGAAGCTTGCCAGAAAAGCATATCTTAAGCGATTTCCTGTTGCAATGCTGATGGAAACACATCTGTGGATTGCGGAACTTACCTTTGTAAAGATGACTGACAACAGGCTGGGTTTCGGAAAAAAGTTAATATGGTCTGATGACGAAAAAAAGAACCTCAGGTCACAGACTAAAAGAACCCTTACATAAAAAAGCTGTTTTATTTTCCCAGTTGCTGCTTTACGATCTTGGCAATGTATTTACCCAGGATATCGAATTCAAGGTTAACTACCGTGCCTTTT
>CAZTDW010000331.1:0-3308 GCA_964611835.1 uncultured Rikenellaceae bacterium
CACTGGGAGAGACTGGCAAAGAGTTAAGGAATCAACTTGTCTATGTCTGAACCTTGTGTTAAAAAATAAAACCGCACTAATTTTACCGAGCGTCACAAGTCAGGAATGAATCAATAACCTTTAAATCTGCGAAAACCTGCGGTATCTGCGGGAAAAATTACCATAGTTCCCGCAAATCGCGCTGATCATCGCAGATAAAAATCAATTGTTAAGCTGCTTTATGTCAATTATTTAAATGATATATATCTCTATTTATAATGATATTTATCATCATGGCGATTGACATTTATTACCGCTTCAATTATCATTCAAGGAGAACTCAACCGGCAGATTGAACCTGACATCAACCGGTCGCCCCAGCTGTGATCCGGGCTTCCAGTCAGGCATGCTTGTTATAAGCCTCAGAGCTTCAGCATCCAACAGAGGATGAACCGGTACGGCCACCCTGGCATCCCGGACTTTTCCGGCACTGTTTACAACAAAGGTCACATAAACCCTGCCTGCAATTTTGTTGATTTTCGCTTCTTCAGGATACTTCCTGTTCTGAAACAGCCATAACCGGAGATTTTCTCTTCCTCCGGGAAACTCAGGCATCGCTTCAACTACAATAAAAGGGCTCTCTTCCTGCTTTCCAGTTGACGACGATTCCTCTGTATTGCCGGCAGAAACGGTTCCTTCGCCTCCATCCTTTTTTGTTGTTATCTCCAAAACCCCGTTCCTGCCTTTTTCACCATATTTATCAGTTGCAGCCTGATCCTTCAGAACGGAGATTGAATTTATGGTCCATGAGTCAATGTCCCTGATTTCCTTATCAGTTACCACACCGTCAAGCACAATAAGCGGGTGAGGTTCCCTGCCTTCACTGTCTGTAATCTTCATGTCGCCCAGATTGAAAACCTCATCGACAAGAGTGATCCTCATCTCTGCTTTAAAATCGGGTTCTATAGTCCTGGTCTTGAATCCGACAAAAGAAATTACAAGGGGATTACCTTCAGGAATATCCTTCAGGGCAAAATACCCTTTTTCATCAGATGTGGTCCCGGTAGTTGTTCCTTTAACTATTATTGCAGCGCCATGCAGGGGTTTGCCGTCCTGCCCGACAATTAATCCTCTCACCTGATTTTCCTTTAAATCTTCCCTGACAGCTGCTGCCGGATTTCCGGATTCCTGCCCGCTTTCCTTCTTAATTAAAGCCTCCTGCCTGGCAATGGAGAACACATTATCAGAAGCGGAGACATATTGGTATTCCGGCTCTGCAAAAGCATAGAACAGAATTGCGAAAACCGGCACCACAAGGAAAATTTTCATCTTCCTGTATGGTGAGAAATCTATTTTTTTCATCATTTCAAATCTTGTTTTTGTAAGTGAATAACTGAATGAATTTGTAAGGCTGATAACTCTTGAACCAAGGAGCTGATTGACTAGAACAGCCCGGTAAGCTGCCTGGTCAGGAACGCGCTGCAGCGCAACCTGGTCGGCAATATATTCATGGTTCTGCTTCATCAGCCTGATATAGATCCATGCAAACGGATTTATCCATTGCAAAAGACGGATCATTTCAACAAGACAGAGGTCGAGCCAGTGTTTCTGATTCACATGAACGAGCTCATGATTCATGATGATCTCGAGTTCATTCTCCTGCATTTTGGGATTGATGAATACATAATTGAAGAATGAAAATGAACCCGGTAATTCAGAGACTCTTACCAGCCTTATCCTGTCAAGATTTTTGATTTTTGCTGAGGAAATGGTGTTGTAAATAATTCTGGCGTTTATGGCCAGTCTGAAAAGTAAAAACATTAATCCTGTAATGTAAATCAGAAAAATATAAACCGTGTTGCCGGCGATCAACCGTTCCGGTTTTTCCGGCATTATATTGCCCGTCATGGACTGTAATGCCTGGTCAGGCTGAACCGGAGAGAAATCCTGAGAAACCGGCGGTCCTGCCGGTATTTCAACCCGGTAGTGAAAACTGAAAAGCGGAAGCGCCAGTGAAAGTATTATGCCGGCAATCAGGTAGTACCTTTTTATCGTGAAATATCTTTCATTTCTGAGAAACAAAAAATATATGACGGCAAAACCTGTAAGCCAGGCTATTGACTTTATCAGATAAAATGCGAAAGCTTCCATTATTTCTTCTTTTTATCCTTTTTAAGCTCTTTCCTGGTTTCATCAAGAAGCTCTTCGAGTTCTTTTACTGAAAGGTCCTTTTCCCTCGCAAAAAACGATGCCATTGCAGGAAAGGAATTGTTGAAGTAGTTTTCCATCAATCCGAAAAGCTGGCTTTTTGAATACTCTTTCCTTGATACCAGCGGATAATAGACATGGACATTCCCATAAGCCTTATGTCCGATAAAGCCTTTCTTCTCCAGAACCCTTACCACTGTTGAAACGGTATTGCGTGCCGGCTTCGGATCATCGAACCTGTCCCTTATATCCTTTACCAGCCCTTCCTTCATCTCCCAGAGGATCTGCATAACCTGCTCCTCTGCCCTTGTAAGTTTCATATAAATGCTTTTTTAATGTTTATTACCTTCTAAGAATTCATCGGTTAACGGTTACCGGCTAAGGGCTAAGGGCTAAGGATTGTCGCCTGTCGCCTGTCGCCTGTCGCCTGTCGCCTGTCGCCTGGTGCCTGGTGCCTGGTGCCTCCATCAATCCCACTGCTAATATATGACTATTTTATTAGTCATGCAAATATTTTTCAACATTTTTGCCTATTATCATAGTTATTTTTCTCTTCATGCTGATTTTATGGGCTGTTACAGCGGTTCAGACCAGCTAACTTTTGCCGATTCCTCCACCCGGAGGTTACGTAATTCAAAAAATATTTCCATTAATTCAATAAATTCCGTCTGTATCAAATATGGAAATGATCTGCGAAAATCTGAGGCTGTATCAAAAGTACTTTTTATTGTTTTGATAACCCTGGAGACCTTTGTGCCTGCCTTTGTGATACTTTGTGGTTCAGTGATTCAGGTTTAACCGCAAAGGTGCTCAAAGGGTAGCACAAAGCACCCAAAGGACTTTTGATACACCCTCAGATCGACGCTGATGGAAATCAATTTATCTGAGCATTATTAACTATTTCCCGCACTTTGGTTACCTTAGTAAAGGAAATTATTAATCAAACTCATATATTATAAGATGAAACGCAGAGATTTCTTCGAAAAAAGTGTAATAGCAGGCGGTATGGCAGCGCCGGCAGCCGCCCTCTCTTCAATGAAGCCTGAAGCATTATACGGATCATTGCCGGCTGATGAGGAGGTTTTCATTGAAAAACCCGTGCCCGGGCGCCCCCATGAAGG
>CAZTDW010000332.1:0-3285 GCA_964611835.1 uncultured Rikenellaceae bacterium
AAACATCACAGTTTGACAGGATGTATGACAAGGATTTTCCTGAAGATTTCAGGTTCAGGAGAATCTATTCCCTAGCGGGCAATATAAGGCATTATTTCAATGCAGGGAAAAAAACAACGCTATCGGTTAAAGGAAGCCTGTTATACACATATTATCCTGATTCAACAATTTCACACCACAATTATTATTTCATCGGAGGAATTAACAATACCAACAGAAGGTCGATCTCCATGACAGGTTTTCATGCCAACGAGATACCTGCAGAAAGTTTCGCCTCAGTCGGATTTGATGCGGATGTAGAACTGCTCAGGGATCTTCATCTTGAGCTTATGACAGATGCCGGGATTGCGCGTGAAGTTGGGATGGGATCAGAACTTACATACATGGGAGGATGCGGACTCGGACTGGGCTACATGTCAGTGATCGGCCCTATTAGGGTCGGATTTATGTATGGGCTGAGCAGCAGGGAAAGATATTACAACAATCTTAAAGGATTTATCAGCATAGGATTCAACTTCTGACATCCTTACAATCCAACATGAAGACCGTTTTCTTCTGAAATCCCGGGTTAACCATAGCTTCCCCTGAGCCGATATTACGGCCTGATTGTTGTATATATTTGTTAAAGGGGGTTGGTTTCTTAAATTGTGACCAGCAATTTATTCAATGGAAGTAGTCAAAATCATACAGCAGCATAAACGGCTGTGCAAATTGGTATCTGAGAAACGTATCAAACAAAGCCTTGATATACTGCAGGATATGATAACCGCCTCGCTTCGGGGAGATTTGCGCGACGAATACAATAATATCGAAATGACTTACAGGAACATGCTGACCTATACCATGGAAGGCATCAATGACCCTGAGCGCAGCAAGGTGTACCTGAAACTTATTCAGTCAATTCTGGAACTTTCTGACCGTTCAAAACAGGACATATTGTCACGTTACTCTGGATGGCATACCTACTGGGTACGACAACAGACTGAAAAAGAACAGAAACTTACAGGAAAAACCATCGTGGAAACAGTTGATGATCTGATGTTTAAATCAGAACTTGACGAATGGCTCAAGCTTAGCAGTGAAATCAATCCTGATCCTGAATCACAACTGTCCCTTCAGCATAAAAACCTTATAAAGAATATTTTCAATCATTTATGGCTCACCGATTATTATGGTGAAGCTGAAGAAAGCCTGATCAGGATAATAATGAGCTCTGGAAAATTCAGGTGGTTTGAATCCAGTTTGTTTGTTAGCGCAATAACACTAAGTGCTCTGAGGACATGGCAGCCTGAGAAACTTTTCTCCCTCATTGATTTTTATGAATCTGCAGTTGAGCAGGTAATGGAAAGAGCCCTGTCGGGACTGATACTTATTCTTCATTATTATAACGGCAGAGTATCCCTTTATCCGGAAATAACGGAAAAAATTACAAGTATCAGCAAGAATGACAAGTTCAGGGAAAGATGCAGAATAATAGTTTTACAGACCATCAGATCGCGCGAGACGGAGAATCTGAGTAAAAAACTTCACGATGAGATACTTCCAAAGGTCGCAAAGCTAAAGCCGAGGATTGAGGAAAAGTTTGACCTCGACAATATACTGCCAATGGATAAGAATGAGGATAAAAATCCTGACTGGACAGAAATGTTCAATGACTCTGAAGAGATCTTCAAAACGATGGAAGAGCTTACAAAGCTTCAGATGGAAGGGGCTGACATTTATATGTCGGCTTTTGCCAATCTGAAGCATTTTGATTTCTTCAAGGATTTTCAGAACTGGTTTGTGCCTTTCTATCCCGATCATGTGCTTGTAAATGAGATTTTCAGGGATGAGATCCTCGGTAAAGGGACCAATGAGCTTGCAGAAGCGCTCTACAAAACTCCGTTCATCTGCAACTCCGACAAGTTCTCTCTGCTACTTAATCTGAAATACCTGCCATCCTCGCAAAAAAACATGATGCTTAAAGTATTCAGTATGGAGCTCGATGCTTTGCACCAGAATGAAGAAACCGACTCGTCTGTTGATCCATATAGAAATTTCAGAACCAATGTAACGCAATATCTGCATGATCTTTACAGATTCTTCAAGCTGTCGCCATATAAGAAGGAGTTTGAAGATCTGTTCACAGGTAAACTCGATATCTACAACTCTGAATTCTTCAGGATGACATGTAATGCTCCTGAAGCTGAAGCAGGCCTTGCTGATTATTTTTTCAGTAAAAACTATTATTCTGATGCACTGGAGCTTTTCCTTAAACAATTAAATTCCAGGGTTGATGAATCACAGCTGTATGAAAAGATAGCATTCTGTTACCAGAACGATGACAACTATGAGGATGCTCTGAGGTTCTATCAGAGAGCTGAGCTGATAGAAAGAAAAGTATGGACGCTGAAAAAGATCGGACTATGCCTCAGAAGACTTGGCAGAAAGGAAGAAGCGCTGGACTATTACCTGCAGGCAGGGGCTATGGATCCCGGAAACATTCATACTTCAATTATGACAGGACACTGTTATCTTGACCTGAATGATTATGAATCAGCTCTGAAATATTATTTCAAGGTGGAGTATAATGATCCCGGGAACCTTAAAATACTGAGGCCTATTGCATTTTGTTATCTTGCCCTTGGCCGGTTTGACGATTCTGAAAAATATTATGACCGGCTGGCTTCTGGGCATCTTAATGCTCACGACTATATCAATAAAGGGCATCTTGCCCTGTGCCGCGGAAGGAAAAAGGAAGCAGCCGATTACTACCTCCTGAGCATTGGAACAAATGAAATATCACTTGAAGAGTTCATTTCCGTATTCTGGGATGACCAGCCTCTGCTTACAACACTGGGAGTTAATCCCGAGGATCTGCCTATAATTCTCGACTATGTGGCTTTCTCAGTTGGTCAATGAGGTATCTGGGTCAACGTATCCTGGCTGACCCGGAGCCGGTGGAGCGGGAGGTGGCATATCATACATCCTTGGTTTTGGCATATGCGAAGGAGTATCATGCTGGAATCTTTCCCCATGACCTCTTAAATTTGTTGTTTCGTCCTTTCTTTTCCTTCTCTCATTCCTGATCATTTCATGCCTTCGCTCATCCAGTTCCTTAAGCCGGGCAATCTGTTCCTTTGAGAGCTTTGAATCCATTTCCTTCCTGAATGCCCTGATATTTGACTCCATTTCCCTCCTGAATTTATTCTGGGTCTCACCATTGATCCTGGCATATTTGTCGAGAATCTGTTCAATCTGCTCCCTTTGTTTTTCATCAGGCTGGATTGTCCTGATTATTCCTTC
>CAZTDW010000333.1:0-3276 GCA_964611835.1 uncultured Rikenellaceae bacterium
CTGAACTTGCAGTGAGAGCCCGGAAAGCAGCAATCGAAGACTGGGAGGCCGCAGTTGCATCAAGGGAGACATGGGATCAGGCAGATTACAGGGAGGCTTCATGGGGCGTAACTTCATCGGTGATCCTGAATAAGATGACCGGCGAAGAAAAATATAAAAAACAGGCGCTGCTTATTGGCGATCTGCTCATTAAATGCCAGGAACAAAGTTTTATCGATGGGATACCAATAACAGGTTATTTTTATACAAATTCGGAAAGGCAACGTGTTATCCATAATTATCATGCAGCTTTTGAGGAGGCTCCGCTGATAGCACTTTCTCAACTTTGCGGGACTTATCCTGAAGAAGTAAAATGGATTGAATGGTATGGGGCAGCTGTCCTGCACAGTGAATTCTTCATGAAGAGGGGAAGCAAAATAGCCGCCCCCTATGATCTGGTTCCGAACTCTGTGTGGAGCAGGCAGGAAATAATGTCGGAGAAGGATGAAAAGCTCAGGGCCGACCTGTTGCGTCAGTTCGAAGATGGGACAAAACTGGATGACCAGTATGTCCTCAGAACATTCCCTATCTATTTCAATGACCTGTTCCACGGGAACACAAATATCAACCTGTCTTCTGCCTGGGCGCTTGCCGAAGCATCCCGACTGAGAAATGACAAGGCAGGAATGGAAATCGCGGGAAAACAGCTTCAATGGGTGCTGGGAGCAAATCCATTCAGCCAAAGCCTGATGTATGGAACCGGATATGATTTTGCACCTCATTTTGCTTATTGCCTCAAGGATCTTGTCGGTGCCCTGCCGGTAGGAATGGACTGCATGTCGGGAGATGATCCCTTCTGGTCGGCAACCAACACTGCTACCTACAAGGAGATATGGGTAGAGCCTGTCAGCCGGTTCCTTGGAGCAGTATCAGTGTTCGCAAATTATTCCGATCCCGCTTCAGATTCTAAGGGTGATACCCGTAAAGTGCAGATAAGTACGGGAACAAACCGGTCAGAGAACGGTGAAATCGAACTGACGATCTCAATCTCCGGAAAGGGTAAACATAAGATCGGGATCAGAACATTCAATGCTGTTGCCGACAAAAAAGAAGATGAGGTTGTGCTGTCGGGTAACAAACCGGTCGTTCTCAAAGTCAGGCTGACTGACATTGATCCAGGGAAACCCTATGTTGCAGTTATCATGGCTGATAATGATCCCGGATTGAGCAGTGAGGTCGTCGGTTCATTCGTTGAATAAAAGCTATCACGGATCACAGATCCGCGCCAGCGGGGGAAACAAAATCTGCGTTTATCTGCTCCCGAGAATTCGGGATGCGGGAAACAAAAAAGCTCCCGCAGATCACACGGATCAACGCAGATATCAGAAGTTTTTGATAAAATCCCAGCTTCCGGTATCGTGATATGATGTGACCATATCTCCCGGCCTCATCCAGGCAACCTGATCACCTAAATGCTCATTTATCCGGCTGATCACAGTTTTGAACGCTTCCCATCCTGCGCCTTTTTCCGGATTCACTCCCTGCCAGTGCATATACCACATGCAGTAAGGGGAATTATTCTCCAGATGACGGATAATAACTCCTGATTTGCCATCTTTGGTTATATAATAGTCCGGGTCAACACGTTTTACTGAATTCTCCCATATCCCAAAATGATCCATGGCATTTGGCATAAGGTCGTAGACTCCATGCCTGCCTTCTGCAGCTCTTTTATAAACACCGAAATCAGTTTCATCAGCGTCATAAAAGATAGATATCACCCGGTTACGGAACCTGCCTGATTTAGTAAGAT
The DNA here is from genome assembly GCA_964611835.1 of uncultured Rikenellaceae bacterium. Taxonomy (GTDB): domain Bacteria; phylum Bacteroidota; class Bacteroidia; order Bacteroidales; family VadinHA17; genus LD21. The sequence goes on from CAZTDW010000333.1 coordinate 1,793, forward strand.
TCAGCAATGCTTCAAAAGCATTCGCCGTAATATGCAAAGGTCCCTGCTTCTTCAGCTCGGCGTATCTTTTGGTGCAGACCTCGCATCCGCATCCGGGCCAGGTCAGTCCGGTGAATTTAATTCCTGCTTTTTCAGCATTGTCAATAATGGCGGTAAAATAATCCTGATACTCTTTTACGGTTACTGAGGGCTCATGAAGCCACAAACCCTCATGTATCCCGTCTTCTTTACTCCTTCCTGTTTTAAAATCAAATAAGGTACTGTGGGTCATTATCTCCATATGAGAATCAATACCTTTTGACCATGCCATTTTTACATTTTCAACATAGTCGAGCCGGTTTCTGTCACGATCACTGATAACTGATGTACCATTGTAGCCCGGAATAAAACTTGCTTCTCCCTTTACTCCGTTTTTCCGGCAGAAATTTATAAAGTCACTGTATGCTGTTGCATTAACTATTTCCGGATTTGTATCATCAAGATAAAAAGAAAGGATCATCCTGTTCCTTCGGGAACTTGTTCCCGCAAATCCAGGAAAAGCAGTCAATGCAAAAGCTGCCGAGGCTGCAGACAGGAATTTTCTTCTGCCTATATTTTTCATTCTAATTAATATAATTACTTCGTTCAGTTATCAATGCGTAGTGAACACCCACCTGTTTTCCTCATTTTTGCTCACATGAACAGGAAATACCTCAATATTGCCATCTTGCTTATTGACTGTAATCTCATATTCACCGAAGAATCCTCTGAATGAGACCGTTCCCTGGTTGCCGGTTTTTGATGAGATGCTGGTTTTCCAGGTCTGGTTTATGAGTTTATCGAGCATAAGATAGACCGGTTTAGGTCTGTATTCCTCATCAACAAGGCCTCCGCCCGGAAGCCAGATGTTACGGTCGGAAAAACCCCACCAGTTGATAGAAACTACTCCCGGATGCCCGAAACACAGTTTTACAAACTGTTCTGTTGATTCAACCTGGGCCTCCGGAGTCCATGATCCGCTCCTCCATTTACCGGTAATAGGCACTCCCGATGATTGAGGGTGATATTCAGTTATATGTATCGGGAATCCCATCCCCCAGTAGAGGTCGAAAGTTTTCCAGACCTCTATGGGTGAGAACCATTCCTGACGGGGTTCATGAGCCTGTATCCCTATGCCTGCAAGAGGAGCATTTCTCTTTTTCAGTTCTATCAGCAGCAACTCATAGCTCTTTCTGGAACTTTCATCAGCCAGGGTTCTGTATTCGTTGATAAGAAGTGTTGCTTCAGGATTACCCTGTTTTGCCCATTTCAGTGCATCCTCCACATAATCAGCGACCAGTGGTATGGATTCTGAAACATCCCAGTCATTCTCATCATTGAAATTCATGATCTTGTTTTTCCAGGTCCTGACATGGATCGGTTCGTTTACCACATCCCAGAGTTCAATTTTGTCACGGAATCCTGATGTAATATTCAGTACCCTGGTCTTCAGGAGCTCTTCTGTC
>CAZTDW010000334.1:0-3225 GCA_964611835.1 uncultured Rikenellaceae bacterium
GTAATACTCCTGGGACGTTGTTTATCAAGCCATATAAAACCATCCAGTTTTGATGTTTCTGTATTCCCTTTAACCGGAGGATCAATGGTCCCTTCCGGATTCTGATATTCGTATATATCGGTTATCTTTCCTTCAGAAACAAAGATTTCTATGCGTGCGCATTTTGCCTTGTTTATCCCTACAACACTTTCGCCATCAAGCAGATAGTAAATTGTTTCAGCATTACCCGTAATATTGATCTTGTAAAGCTCATTATTTTTGAAAAATCCGGTCAGCGACCGGCCTTTAACCTGATGGAACCTTATATCATCCACCTGTGTTGCCACGAATGCTGAATTATATAGCTCAAGCCTGTCAGCCTGCCTGTTTACGGTGAAGATGGCCATTGAATCTGATGTTAGCTGGTTCTGATCCGACCACAGAACAGGCTTGTTATAAAGCCTGATCACTGAATCCTGGAATGAATAGGAGAGGGAATCACATGTCCCCTGAAGATCCCTGCTGAAAATCCTGGTGTCAAAATATGCCCTCATTAGCCTGTAGTCCTTCCCATCAGGAGTAGTCCGCGTTACTGCACTGATCGTATCTGCGTGAAGAAAAAGGGAATCCTTCTTTGAAGCCTGAATGAACAAGGCATTGTCGGTTACCAGGAACCTTTCAGGGGTCTTGTAGTACCATGCATAATCTCCCTTCACGATGATGCTGTTGGTTGTATCAGTTATGCTTGTATTTCTGAACGATTGCCCGTAGCCGGTCAGCCCGTCATAATACATGGAATCTCCCCGGATGACCTGCTGCCTGTTATCAATCACTGAATTTTTCCAGATCCTCGAAATATCATTTTTTGTGTCATACCATCCCTTTTCACAATAAAGGTACAGGCTGTCTCCACTTAGTTCTGACGGACCCGTAAAGTAAGCTGTTTCAGTTTTTGAATTATAATCCATCGTGTCGGCGGTCATCACATAATCGGGATTGACGATTTTTACGCTGTCCTTGAAATGATATAGATTTTGCGATACATAATAAACCCCTATAATGCTTGTAAGCGTATTTTCTCCGTTGATAATTCTCCCCCTGTCGTTATACCGTGCAATTTTATTGGCTACATCGTATTTTATCGAATTCGTAAAAAGATGTGTCTGCTGGTCAATAAGTTCAACATTACCGTCAACAGACGCGTTCTGGGTGGCCCCGTCGTAGAACAATGAGTCTCCATATAGATGTAGTGTGTCTCCCTGTTGCATATGGATCTTTCCATAGGCTTTGGTCTGGTTGTAGCCAGTGTAAAAATGAGCGCTGTCGCAGGTCATCAAAACTTCATTGTGCTTGAGGGATACGTCGCCCAGAAGCCTGGTAAGCCTTCTTCCAGTTGATTTTTCTATCTCTTCAATTCCTACTGACGAATGCAGCACTTCTATTTTCTTTTTACCCTCCTGTGAAACTGGGGCATTCTGGCTATGCAGACCGTGTATAAAAGAAAAGGAAATAAAAACAGGCAGAGTTAGCCCGGGGATCCTGCAAATGATATTTTTGAACAGCACATTTATTTCAACCATCCTTCTCTCTCAAGAAATTCACAGTTTTTGAACTCGTCAATGACTTTGATATAAGTAGTTTTTATCTTTTTTGCTATCCACTCCCTGTACGATTCCTGCTGCTTTGACATAAGCGTTGCTCCGTAGAGGTACTGATAATCATCCTTAAGATCCGGTCTGTGTGCCGGCATCTCATCATCCAGCCTTACGATCCTGAACACAACATTGCCTATCTCATCTGTGGTCCTGAATGGTTCAGAAATTTCTCCGATCTTGAGGTCCCTGATCCTTACATACATTTCCCTGTTAAGCTCTTCCAGGGTGAACCAGTTAATCCTTTCTGCCGGATTGGTGCTGACGAATTTACCTCCATTGATCCGGCTGTCTTTGTGAGTGGAGAATCTTAATGCCACATCTTCAAACTTCAGACTGTCTTTGCGGATGAGGTTGGCCAGGCTGTCAAGTTTTGAAAGAGCTCTTTCAGACTCTTCAGGTTTTACCCTGGGTCTGACCAGTATATGCCGTGTATTGGCAAGCTCTCCTTTTCGTTCGATAAGCTGGATCAGGTGAAAACCGAATTTTGTCTCAATAATCTTTGAAATGGTATTTCCGGTGAGACTGAAAGCGGCGTCAGCATACTCTTTTTCAAGTTCTCCCCTTAGCTTAAATCCGATTTCACCGCCGTTGGCAGCTGATCCGGGGTCTTCAGAATACATTACTGCCAGAACATTAAAGCTTTTGCCGGCAAGAATCTCCCCTCTTATGTCAAGGAGTTTTTGCCTTGCTTCGGCTTTGTTGGCCTCATTATCGGGCGGATCAAGCTGTATTAGGCTGATCTGTACCCTGGCTGGCACAACAGGAAGACTGTCTTTGGGAATGGAATTATAGAATCTTCTGACATCCGCAGGAGTAATGGTAAGATCCTTTACAATGTTGCTGCGTACCTCCATCGTTATCTGCTGTTCCATAAGATTCTTCCTGATATCCCGCCGGATCTCAATCATACTTTTCTTGAAGTAATCTTCAAGTGCTTTCTCACTACCTGCGGTCCTTATGGCATCATTGACCCTCATGTTAAGGTCTCCTTCCACCATGTCGGGAGTGATTTCGATACTGTCAATCCTCGCCTGGTCGAGAAACATTTTCGAGATGAGCAATTCATTAAGGACCCTGCACCTTAATTCATCAGTGGGTGTCCTGTCTCCGTTCCTCCTCAGATCGAGCACGGCACTCTCAATATCTGAAAGATAAACCACCTCATTCCCTGCAATGGCAACCACCGATTCAACAACAACCTGTGAAAAGCTTATACCCGACACAAATATTAAGCATACCGCCATCAGAGAACGCAATCGTGAAATGTTTTTCATTATCAATAGATCTTAAATTCATTTTCCTTAATCGCATCATTGTAAATTCCCGTCTCCAGATTCTTTATGAATTCAATCCTGCGATTATTCCATATAATCCTCTTAATATCATCCATTACATATTCAAACGGGGCAAGAGAACCCCTCAGCCTGAAATCGTTTATTTTTATCAGGTAAACTGATGCCGAATCCGACGCTTCATAAAAACTGTTCCTTTTCAGAAAATTCTCCTGGTCGGTAATCTTCTCGTTCAGCTCTAACATGAGCCTGTCCATAGTTATCCAATCCTCATTGAAATCATCAAATTTCTCGGCAAA
>CAZTDW010000335.1:0-3203 GCA_964611835.1 uncultured Rikenellaceae bacterium
AATAAAAATAAGGTAATGAAAGCAAATAGTTTGATTATTTTGATCCTGATCCTCTTTTCCTCTTGTGGGGAAAAGGTATATTATCAGGCTGAGGTTGATAATCCTGTTATGAAACCGAATCTGGTTTTTCAAGGTTATGAGGATCTGAATTCTCCAAAATTTAATCACCTGAAGGATAAATATCAGCTCGATACAATATTCCATGGTGAAACCGATGAATTCAGGAGAATATTATTACTCCGGCACTGGATAAAAACAATTGTAGCCATAAATGATTCTGGTCCTTACCCGGGAGAGGGAGATGTGGAACTAATGTTTGATGCTGCATTGAAAGGCCAGAGGTATACATGCGGTCATTATATGGTGATGCAGAATGCAGTGATGAATGCTTATGGATATGTAACCAGGACAATGGGGGCCGGCCCCGGTGTAAAAGGAGGTCCCGATGGCCATCATGGTATTGATGAAATCTGGCTGAACTCTTACAATAAATGGTTTCTCTCGGATAATAAATACGACACTCATTTTGAAAAGAACAGTATCCCTTTATCAGCTTTGGAAATACGTGAGGAATATCTTAAAAACAAGGCTGCAGATATTTTAAAGGTAAAAGGGCCGGAGCGTACACCTGTAGATGTGGATCCGGAAACCGGAACAAGCAGGGAGAGAAGCGCCCAGACGTACACATGGATTGAATGGCATGGAAACAACGACATATTCACAGTATGGCCCAACCACCAGGAATTACTGATTATGTATGAAGATGATTTTTTCAAGAATAATACCTGGATATGGGATGGACAGCAGCACTGGGCATTCTCAAAACCGGAATTCATGAAACTTGTTCAGGATAAAGATGCTATATACTGGACGCCTAATACCATCTCTTCAAGAGTGACCATTAAAGGAAATATTGCTGAGATAGAACTTGATTCAAATACACCAAACCTTAAAGAATACCAGATGAAGGAATCTCCTTCCGGAGAATGGAAAGCAGCAGGAAAAAAAGTCACTCTGGAACTCAGAAAAAAAGAATATGATCTGACATTCCGTACAATCAACCTGGCAAATGTTACCGGACCGGAGCATAAAATACTGATTAAAAGCAAATAATAATTTTATCCATCAAATTCAGACATTGTGAAAAACAGACTCATAATAACAGAAATCACTTTTTTTCTGGCTTTACTTTTTAGCCTGCCATCTTTCTGTCAGACAAAACCGCTTTCGGAAACTGAATACAATGTAATTGAAGAATTGGATGTCAAGGTTCCAATGCGTGATGGAGTTCTGCTGTCGACGAATATTTACAGACCCGAAGCGCCGGGACGATTTCCCGTTCTCCTTATGCGGTCGCCATACGGGAACGGTGGCAAAGGGAACAAACTGGCAGCCTATGCTGTCAGCCGTGGTTATGTCGTTGTATTACAGGATACGCGGGGCAGATACGAATCGGAAGGTGTATTTGACGCCATGCAACCGGAAGCGGAAGATGGTTATGACACCCAGCAATGGATAGGAGCCCAGATTTGGTGTAATGGGAAAATAGGCACATTCGGCGGATCTTATGTCGGATTTACCCAATGGATGCCTGCTCCTTTACAGAGTCAATACCTTGTTACTATGTTTCCCGTGGTTACCTTTTCGGATTTTCATGACGTTGTTTACCAGAACGGAGCCTTCAGGCTTGAACTGTTTGGATTGTGGAGCTGGGAGATGACTTCACCATATGATTTAAATCCCGATTCACTTGCAAAAAATACAGATAAGATACTGATGAGCCTTCCTTTGATCGATCAGGATAAAAAGCTTGGATGGAAGATACCTTTCCTCCGTGACTGGCTCATGCATCCTGAACATGATTCATACTGGAACCGTACAAGCGTCGGCAATGGTTATTCAAAAATAAAAGCATCAGTATATTCTACAGGGGGATGGTACGATATCCTTCTGAAAGGAACCATCGACAACTATTTGAAAATGACCGGTCCGAATATCGATCCTGAAATAAGGAAAAAACAAAAACTTATGATCGGTCCCTGGGTACACAATACGGGCCAACGCAAAGTGGGAGAACTGGATTTCGGTGAAATGGCTGAAATGGATGAAAATCCATTGATGCTCAGATGGTTTGATAACCAGCTTAAAGGAATTGAAAATGGAATGGATGAGGAACCTCCTTTAAAGATTTTTGTCATGGGTGCCAATGAATGGAGATTTGAGAATGAGTGGCCACTTGCCAGAACTGTTTACCGGAATTTCTATTTTCACAGCAGGGGGGGAGCCAACACCCTTAACGGGGATGGAACACTGGATATTAATCCTCCTGCCGATAAAAATCCCGACAGATACACGTATGATCCTTCGGACCCTGTCAGGACTATTGGAAGCATGGGCCCATATGACCAGCGGGAGGTTGAGAAACGACAGGATGTCCTGGTTTATTCCACCGCTCCTTTAAAAGCTGATATTGAAGTTACCGGTCCTGTAAATGCAATAGTTTATGCTTCAAGTTCTGCAAGGAACACTGATTTTACAGCAAAGCTTGTTGATGTTTATCCCGACGGCAGGGCAATAAGAATTTGCGAAGGTATCATCAGGGCCGACCACAGGAATCCGTCTCTTCCTCCGACAAATATTGAACCTGGAAAGGTATATAAGTACAATATTGACCTTTGGGCGACAAGCAATGTATTCAAAAAGGGTCATAAAATAAGAGTCGAGATTTCAAGCAGCAATTTTCCCAGGTTTGACAGGAACCTTAATACGGGTGACTATTTTGCCACTGATACAAAATGGATCAAAGCCGAGCAGACAGTCTTTCACAATGAACAATATCCATCATGCATAGTCCTACCGGTTATTAAGTGAACAGCAAACTGGCAGGTGACCGGTGACCGGCGACAGGCTGTGGATTATAACAAAGTATCAGATTCATGATTAACAAGGTTTACTTCAGAACTTTACTCTTATTTTTGTACTGTTTAACTTTTACGGGATGTAATACCAAGATTTCTCCTGATATGCTGCTTATTAACGGAAAAATCATTACAGTCGACAAAAATTTCTCTGTTGAAGAAGCTGTTGCTGTTAAAGGTGACAGAATAACTGCAGTGGGATCAACCAGGGAGATCCTGGGGTTATCGGGAAAGGAAACAAAAGTCATTGACCTGAAGGGTAAAACTGTCATACCGGGATTGATT
>CAZTDW010000336.1:0-3188 GCA_964611835.1 uncultured Rikenellaceae bacterium
TTTGTTAACGTTTTGTTAAAAATGATTGAATCCTTTTCTGGGAAACAAAAGATTTTTAATCAAATCTAACCAACAATAACTTTAAACTATTATTAACCTAATCTTAAACCATGAGAAAAATCGCAATTCTTCTTGCATTTCTGCTATTTGCAGGATTGCAGGGCGCTTTCGCACAAAAAACCATCACGGGTAAAGTTACCAGTGCCGAAGACGGGCTTGGTATGGCCGGTGTACCTGTTGTAGTTAAAGGAACTACAATAGGAACTGCGACTGACATCGATGGAGCCTTTACATTGTCGGTACCTGCTGATGCAGCTACCCTTGTAGTCTCCTTCATCGGGATGAAAACAGTCGAGGTTCCGATAGGTAGCCAGACCAACTTTAATATCGTGCTGGAACAGAACATCCTTGCGCTTGAAGATGTTGTTGTCACGGCGTTCGGTATCTCGAGGCAGAGCAAGGCTCTTACCTATGCTGCCCAGAACGTTGCGCCGCAGGCACTGGCTGAAGCAAGGGACCTTAACCCGGTTTCGGGTCTTAGCGGAAGGGTTGCCGGGCTGTCAATCACAACAGCAAGTACAGGTGTCGGTGCAGAAGCCAAAGTACTTATGAGAGGCAACCGTTCAATCGCAGGAAGCAGCCAGCCACTGTATGTTATAGACGGTGTTCCGATGGGCGGCATATCAAACCTGGCACCGGATGATATCGTTTCAATTTCAGTTCTGAAAGGTGCCAACGCTGCAGCTCTTTACGGCAGCAGGGCAAACAATGGTGTTATCGTTGTTACTACAAAATCAGGACAGGGCGGTGCAGAAGGTGTTGCAGTCGACCTGGGATTCACCTACCAGGGTTCTTCAGCAATCCTGCTCGACAAAATGCAGAATGAGTACGGACAGGGTGGTAACGGGATCTATTCACCTCTTGCTATCGTTTCATGGGGAGCTAAAATGGACGGATCACAGGTAGCACACTGGACACCGGATCCTAATGACCCGCTTTTTGGCAAGACATATCCATATCTGCCCCAGCCTAACAACGTTAAGGATTATTTCCAGAGAGGAAACAGCATCGCAACAAACCTGCAGGTTACAATCAATACTGCAAAAACAAATACAGCATTCTCGTATACCAATACAAATGCAAGAGGTATTGTTGAGTCAAACAATCTTCGCAGCCATAACCTGAACCTTAGGTTCGGATCAAAGCTTGGCGAAAAATTCACTCTCGATTCAAAAGTCACTGTTATCAAACAGGAGTTTGAGAACCAGTTCGCAACAGGTGAAGGTTTTGACAACCCGATGAGATACCTTTATGTTCTCCCAAGGAATATAAGAAGTGAAGACATTCAGAAATTTGAATATGTGAATGCGGCCGGACAGGTAAGGCAGCACTACTGGAGATGGAATGATAATGGTACAGGTAATGCCTACTGGACCAGAAAACGCGTTCTCAAACCTGAAAGCAGATGGAGACCGATTGGTATGGTAAGCCTGAAATACCAGATCCTGAAAGACCTTTCAATCATGGGTAGGTCAGCTGTTGACGCCACTATGACCCAGTGGGAGAACAAGTGGTACAATGATACATACACACAGGCCATCAACGGCGGTTATGGAAAATACAACTCATCTTCCTACGGATGGAACAGCGATTTCCTTATCAACTATCACAAAACCCTCGGTGAATTTGTTTTTGACGTCAATGCCGGAGGCAATAATTATATGACCGAATACCAGATGATCGGAGGCTCAGGAACAGTATTCAATATTGAGAACCTCTTCTCTCTTTCAAATACAGCTAACCCGAGACCGACAGAAAGCTATTCAAAGAAAGTTGTTAACTCAATCTATGGATTTGCTGAGATATCATGGAAGAATGCAATATTCCTCAATATCACCGGAAGGAACGACTGGAGCTCAACACTACCGGCTTCCAACAGGTCATATTTCTATCCGTCAATTGGTCTTACAGCAGTTGTAAGTGATCTTATATCACTTCCGGAAGTGATCACTTACCTTAAACTCAGGGGTTCATATGCAATCGTGGGTAACGATACAGGTCCTTACCAGCTTGCCAGAACAGCAACCGTCGGTACCGGTGGAATTATAACACTAAGCAACGTTCTTCCGAATGCAAACCTGAAACCTGAAACAACCAAGTCAACAGAGTTGGGTTTTGATTTCAGACTTCTTCAGGACAGGATAAGATTTGGTTTCACATGGTACAACACCAATACATTTGACCAGCTCTTTGCAACCCCGGTTCCCGCAACATCAGGTGTTGCCAGCATATATCAGAATGGTGCTAATGTCCAGAACAGGGGTGTTGAAGTTACTCTCGGTGCTGCTGTGGTTGAAGGACAAGATTTTTCATGGGACATCGATATTAACTGGGCAACAAACGACAGTAAAGTGCTTGAGATTGCCGAAGGTTTTGATGAATTGGGCGTTTCTTCAGACTTTATAAGGAGATACCTTCTGAAAGCCGGATCACCTTACGGTGAGGTTTATTCAAAAGGATGGCTCAGAAATGACAAAGGAGAAGTTATTGTCCAGGCTAACGGGATCCCTGCAATTACCCCCGGTATGACAGTAAGGGTGGCAAACTACAATCCCGACTGGCTTGCAGGTATCAACAATACCTTCAGGTATAAGAACTTTACTTTCAGCTCACTGATCGATTTCAGGATCGGTGGTAATTTCATAGCGTTTACCGAAGCTATTTCAGCTGGTAGCGGTATCCAGGAATATACAACAATCGGAAGAGACGGTTCCTTGTTGTTCGGAAGGGACGTGTTTACAGATGAGGTAGGCGTCACCCTCGAAGGTGCAGCCAATACCAAGACCTGTACCTCTGAAGCATTCTGGAATAACGTCGGTGGCAGGAACAACCCAACTGGAGAAGCTTTCCTCAGGGATGCAACCAACATCCGCATGAGGGAAATGATCCTTGGTTATGACCTGCCAAAGAGCATTGTAGCCAAAACATTCTTCCGCTCCGCAAGAGTATCGCTTGTCGGCCGTAACCTGTTCTTCCTGATGAACAAGGCTGAATATTGTGATCCTGAGATAATGATCGGAACATCCAACGCCTATGAAGGTGAAAACGCCTTCCCGCTTCCTACCATGCGTACTTACGGGGTCTCACTTAATTTTGGCTTCTAAATAATAAATTGGTTAAAGCAATAT
>CAZTDW010000337.1:0-3099 GCA_964611835.1 uncultured Rikenellaceae bacterium
GCGAAAGTTGTGATTTCAGGTGGTTCATGTAATCTCACAAAAGAATCCTGAATTGTAGTGGTTATATCATTAGCCGGAGGACCATCAACATACACTTTCAGGGTATCATCGGATAGTTCACTTTTACCTGAAACATCTATATCTCCAGCTTCTTCAGGTGCTATCTTTTTACCCTTCAGATGTTCGGAAAAGAAAGAGAATATCCTTTCCCTTGAAATAGAATGATATGAATGACCACCAGGAGTCTCAACAAGATCTATGTTGTTTTCAGCACCGTACAGGTTATATATCTTACGTGTTTTTTGATAAAGCTCACGAACAGATTCAATTGTATTCAACCCATCCCGGTCTGCCTGGCAAATGAGAAGAGGACGGGGAGCAATCAGTGCACCAAAATCCATAAAATCCTGCCTGAAGGTATTAATAGGCATCATACAATCACAATGACCGTCAATGGTGCGCGCTGTAATCTGAGCCTTAAGAGTACTTGCCCCGCATACAGGAGCGGCAGCCTTGATACGCTGGTCTGCGGCAGCAATATAAAAGCTCTGGGATCCTCCTCCCGAAATACCTGTTACCCCTATATTTTCAGGATCAACCTCCGGACGGGAGGCCAATAGATCGATCCCACGGATAGCATTCCATAATTCAACGGCTGCAGGATTATAACCCCTGCTGTACCAATTGAACAAGCCATTTGAATATGGTCCCCAATGTTCACCAGATACTTCCCCGAACTGAATTGTTTCAATGATCAGGCATACAAATCCCAACTGGGCAAATTTCCTAGGATGTGCCTGGTAATGAACTTTCTGGGTTCTGGAATGACCGCAGACATAGAGAATAGCCGGACATGGCTTATCAATATTATCCGGGATGTAAAGATTAGCCCGGACAAATAATCCGGGAAGTGATTCATAATAAAGTTTCTCAATATGAAATCCTGATTGCCTGACAACCCCTGTAATTTGGGTATTCAATGGTGTCCTGTCCGACATGGAAGGCATTCCTTCAAGGCTCATCATCTCAAGAAATTCCTGGTATCTTTCATTCCTGGTGATCTGCCAATCATCAAGTGTATTTATATCATTTAAAGCATTATCCGAGATTGCCCTGGCTGCATCTATCAGATAGCTGCGGACATTATTCGATTCAGGAGGGACCTGGTTGCCTTCTGAATTGCATGATATCATGAAAATAAAAAATCCAAGGGTAATATACAGGACAGATCTTTTCATCTGATTTCAAGTTTAGGTTTTATCAAATATACAATATATACTGATTTGCATTCTGATAAATTAATCCATCTTTGATACTGGAAAACAAGATAATTTTCAATCTGATAAAATTTGCTCCGTCATGAAATCAATTTTGAATAAAATTATGTATGCTTTTACGCTGATAACTCTTACTTCAAGTTCATTAACCGTGGGGCAGGAAAAAACTGTTATAGTTGATTCCAGACATTACAGCAACGTTCTCGGTGAAATAAGGAATTACAGGATCTTCCTGCCTCCCGGATACAACGTAAACAGTTCAAAGCGTTATCCGGTCATCTATTTCTATCATGGCTGGTCACAGAGATATTTTGGCAGCATCAATTCTCCCGGCAATGATGAGGGAGACAGCAATAATGGTGATAATATAGCGAATTTTGTATCATCGCATGATGTAATAATTGTCAAACCCGATGGTTATAACAGGAATCCGCATGAAGAGTATTATCTCCGGCCATACAATATTTCACCGGTTGAGACCTACCGCCAGTTTCCCCTGTATTTCCCTGAACTGGTAAAGCATATAGATGCCAGCTACAGGACAATCCCCGACAGGGAACACAGGGCAATATCAGGCTTGTCAATGGGTGGATTCATGACCTGGTGGATAAGCGGCAAATACCCTCATCTTGTGTCTGCAGCAGGTAACTTCTGCGGTTCACCAGAGTTTTTTACAGGACCTCAGGGATTCCCTGTCGAGTACAGGCATATCGATATGGCGATGAATTATGGCGGTTTGAATGTCCGGCTGAATTTCGGCAACAGGGATTTTATAAGGTGTTACCATCGCGATCTCAACAGGATATGGCCCCGGATAATGGACAATTATGAATTTAAGATCTATGAAGCTGAGCATACAACCTGCGGACTCGGGGAGATGTTTGACTTTATTATGAACACATTCCGGAATCCTCCTCCGAAGCCCCTGAAGTGGAGCCATATTGATGTCTTTCCCGATTTTGATGTCTGGGACTATTTTGTTAGTTCCGATCGTGGTCTGCCCGGTTTCACAATCCTTGAGAATGTAGACAAGAGAGGATTCAGAAGTTCAGTCAGGGAGTTCCTGCCAGATGGGGAAATCATGCCCGAAGTAAGACTCAGCATAACTACAGCACCATTATACGGAAAGAACCAGTCGTACATTATAAAAGATGTTGATCTTCAGACTTACATATGCAAGGAAAAGACAATAAGAAGCGATGAATCTGGAAGACTTAAAATTGATCTGGATGGCGGACTTCATGAAATAGGAATAAACAAGCCATCAGATAAGCCAAATATTTGCTGTGGCGGGTTTGAGATCTCAAATCTCCCCTGGATTGTTTCGGGCAAGGAGGTAATGATAAAGTTGCGTCTCATTAATAAGGGAACTGCAACAGCTGCAAATGTTCAGGCAGTATTGTCTCCTTTTAAAGAAGATACAAAGGTTATTAAAAGTTCTGCTTCTTTCGGGAGCCTGGGTGCCGGTGAAAGCAAATCAGGAACCGGTTATGTATCTTTTTCAGTAAATCCCGACACAGCCGAAATGGTCAGGCTTAATTTTACATTCAAAGACGGGAATAAAAATGAATGGACTGACCATATTGAAATCCCTGTCAGGAAAGATCCTCCCGAACTTGAGAAATTTGAAATTGCCGACGGCAGGTTGTTCAATGTGGCAGCCGCCGGAATCGATACGGCTGCATTGTTCCTCGGACGAGGCAATGGAGACGGAATCGCAAATCCTGGCGAATCAATTGTTATTCTAGTAAAAGACCAGGGGCTTTACAGACGGACAGAATTATTTACGGCTGATCCTGTAATAAATCAGGGCGGAATAAAT
>CAZTDW010000338.1:0-3068 GCA_964611835.1 uncultured Rikenellaceae bacterium
CGATCCTGGGGGAGTTCAGCAGGAGCTGGTCGTATAAGACTTACCCGGTGCAAAAGTACAAATTTTCCTCCATATGCCAAATTAATATTCTGTTTTAATGAACGGCCTCTTTCGCGGAATTACAGTATATTTGCTGATCATCATTTCTTTTTGAACCGTTTTAACTTTTACGATTATGGAAAATAAAGTATCCGTCTGGAAGGCAAATCTTACCAATGGGCTCATCCTTGCTTTAATTGGAATAGTCTATTCCCTTATAATGTATTTCCTTGATCTTACTTTCAACAAGACGCAGGGATACCTGTTTTACCCGGTTCTGATAATTGCAATGTATTTCCTTCTTAAATCGTACAGGGATAATTATATGCATGGATTAATAACTTATGGCCAGTCGGTCGGTGCAGGTGTGGTAATTTTCATTTATTATTCAATTATCACAGCACTGTTCATTTATGTACTTTATGCAATAATTGATCCTGGATTGCCGGAAAAGCAGCTTGTGTTTGTGGAAGAAGAGATGCTGAAAAGGGGAATTCAACAGGAAGCACTCGACGCAGCTTTGAATGTTCAGAAAAAAATACTTAAACCCGGGATAATGGCTCCATTCAGTATTCTGGGCAATATGCTCACAGGGCTCGTCCTTTCGCTCCTCATTTCCATTTTTATAAAGAAAGAAGGCAACCCGCTTATTGATTCTTCCGAGAATAATTAAATCCTGTTTCAAATGGATCTTTCTGTAATTCTGCCTGTCTATAATGAAGAAGAATCCCTTGATGAGCTTACCCGGAAGATTGAAAAAGTATGTACAGCAGAAAAACTTTCCTTTGAAATAATTTATATTGATGACGGCAGCACTGATGCTTCATGGGAAGTGATAAGGAAACTCGCATCAGAGGCAAAACACATAAAAGGGATAAGGTTCAGAAGAAACTATGGCAAGGCTGCAGCCCTCCATACTGGATTTTCAGAAGCAGACGGTGATGTGGTAGTAACCATGGATTCTGATCTTCAGGATAATCCCGACGAAATACCGGGGCTTCTCAGAATGATTAATGATGAAGGTTATGACCTGGTGTCAGGATGGAAAAAGAAGAGGTATGACCCGTTCATAAAGCGCTTTACCAGCAGGATCTACAACGGTACGGCCAGACTGTATTCGGGCATCAGGCTCCACGACTTCAATTGCGGGCTCAAGGCTTACCGCAATGAAGTTGTCAGAAGTATTGAAGTGTATGGGGAGATGCACCGTTATATACCCATGCTTGCAAAAAAATCGGGATTCGGAAAAATAGGAGAAAAGATCGTTGAACACAGTCCGAGAAGATTCGGAAGCTCCAAATATGGTATTGACAGATTTGTCAAAGGGTATCTCGATCTTCTGACGATAGGCTTTATAACCCGCTTCGGAAAAAGCCCCATGCACCTTTTTGGCTCACTGGGAACTTTGATGTTCATTATCGGTTTTTGCATGGCCGGATACCTGGGAATAAGGAAGCTGGTTTTTATAAGCAACAACCTGAGGGCTCCTCTTGTTACCGACAGCCCTTATTTTTATATAGCCCTCACTGCTATGATCATAGGATCACTTTTCTTTTTAACAGGCTTCCTGGGTGAGCTTATAAACCGGAATTCTCCTGAAAGAAATACTTATCTGGTGAGGGAAAGCATCAATACGGAAAAGCAATCAGCTTAACAGACAATCCTGGAGTTAATTAAAGCGAGCTGACCAGTTGCTGAAGCAGGCACTTATAAAAAACCTCCGTTATGGCTTCTGTCATCTTATGCCATGAATATTTCTCCTTCTCAAGTCGGATAAATGCTGAGAATACATTTTTCCTGTCATTTTCAAAGTAGTCGGCAATAGCATCAGAAATCAGGTGTGGTTCAGGGTTAACCACATAGCCGCACTTATTATGAGCAACATATTCTTTCAGTCCTCCCGTATTGGTTACAAGAACTGGCTTCTCGAAATGAAATGCTATCTGAGTGACCCCGCTCTGTGTTGCAGACTTATATGGCTGAACCACAAGATCTGCAGCACTGAAATATAGTTTTACCTCGGCGTCGCTTATGAAATGATCATGAAAAATAATATCATTTTCAAGATGGTGTTTTCTGACAAGGTTCTTGTATGGCGCAGGATTATCATAGAACTCTCCGGCAATCAGAAGTTTAAGCTTTTTGTTTCTGAGCTTCTCACTGGAAAATGCTTCAATCAGCAGGTCAAGCCCCTTGTAGGCCCTGATGAATCCGAAAAAAAGAAGATAGGAATACTCCTGATCAAGTTTTAAAGAGGCCAAAGCTTCTGCTCTTGGAACCTTCCTGCCGTAATTGTCGAAAAGTGGATGGGGTGAAAGGCATACAGGTATGTCCCTTCTGAATGCTTCCACATCTTTCTGAACAAATTCCGAAAGGGCTACCGCACCATCTATGCTCTTCATGAAAAACCTTGTAAGAATTCTGTCTCCTGCCCTCTTCTCATGAGGAATTGCATTGTCAACGACGGAAATTACAAGGGTATATTTGTTTGATTTTACGATCCTGGCAACGCTTCCAAGACAGGGTGCCAGAAAAGGCATCCAGTACCTGATTACAAGAATATCGGCTCTTTCTTTCTTTAATTTAAGTCCTGTTCTGACCCAGTTTACCGGATTTATTGAATTCAGTTCCCTGACGATCCTGATATCCTGCGGAGCCGGATCATCTGAAAATTGAGTTTTCCCGGGGAAGAGCAACTTAGGATATTGAAGAGTGAAAGTCCTGATATCGACATCCTTACCTTCGGAGGCAAGTTGCCGGGCTAGTCTTTCATTAAAAGCTGCCAGTCCTCCTCTGTAAGGATATGCAGGTCCGAGAAAAGTAATTTTCATTAATCAAAACGATTAACACAAAAATAAAAAAAACCCGAAGCAAAAATTCCTTCCTGAATTTTTTTTAGAAGATTTTGTTATTACTGCCTGCTTCCTGAATCCGGGTGCTCAAAATTCGAGGTAATCGCCGAGATATTTGAACCGGTCTGTCAGTATCCCGTTTTTCAGAATTGTGGCTCTCTCCATAAGAGGACTTGC
>CAZTDW010000339.1:0-3011 GCA_964611835.1 uncultured Rikenellaceae bacterium
ATAAGTATATGTGGGCACGAAGTTTATGAATAATAAGCGTTAAAAATTAATGTACAAATTATAATTAAAAGAACAAGGCAACTGCAGATAAAAATGTAGCTACAACGATAAACCAGCGGTAACTATTTTCACGGATCAGCTTTACAATCTTTATACCGGCAAATGCACCGAATATTATTGCAGGCAGAAGTATGAAATTGAATCCTAGTGTTTCAAGGCTGATATTATGCCATCCCCATATCTGGAGGGGCAGCTTGACAACATTTACAATGAAAAAGAACCATGCTGCCGTCCCTATAAAGGAGTTTTTATTCAGGTTTACCGACAACAGGTAAACACTCATAATAGGACCTGCAGCATTGCCTATCATTGTCGAGAAACCGCCTGCAGTTCCGAAAGGTATTGCAAACCATGCTTTGTGAGGAACATTGTTCCCGTTGCCTGATCTCCTCATCTCAAGCCAGATCATGACAATAAGGCTGACAATTACCAGAATGCCTATCAGATGCTTGAACTGCTCTGAAGAAATGTTAATCCCGGTAAACAATCCGAGTATTATTCCTGCAACAGCCCAGGGCATTACCTTGAATACCGTTTTCCATTCCGCATGCCTGTGATAATAGACAACGCCAATTATATCAGCCATGATAAGCATGGGAAGAACCAGTCCCGATGATGGCATCCCTCCGAATATGAATGCCATCAGTGGAACTACTAGGGTCCCTACTCCCTGCACCCCGGTTTTTGCCATTCCGATCAGGATTGCACTGACAATTGACAGAAGCCACATTGAGGGAGTAATTTCAGGCACTTTGTTCTATCTTTTTGCTGTGATACTGATTTTCCTCCTGCAGAGAGTCTTCGATCCATCAGACTGAACTGCAAGAGTATGTCTTTTCTCAAAATCGTTGACGGCAGGCACTGAGGGAGGTAAAACTGCAGGATGCGCTCCGATCCTGACTATCACGACATTGGTACCTTTCTTTTTAAGACAGGGAGTAATATCATAATGACGGGATGAAAAACAACCGTCATGGTCGCCTGCCTTTTTACCATTCACAAGTACCATTGACCCGAACTGGGCCTTGTTGATTTTAAGGATCACAGCCTCAAATCCGGGCATAGTCTCAAAAGTTTTCCTGTACCAGAAATAGTTCCTTTTCTGAAGACTGTATCCTATTACGGCTGTTGCTATCTTTGATTTCACTTGTATGCGGATTGTTATTGAATTTTCGATCTATTCCGGGAATTGGTCATGTCTGGCATTATTCATTCAGGCTGGTGTTTCCGGGAAAATTGACGGACAATGTAAAAGAGACTTTCTATTTAATCTTTGAATCCTATAAACTGTTTTATTTTGCTGCCCTGACATGCAATACCCAGTCCTTGAAATCAACAATTGATGGGTAATCTTCAGGACATTTTATTTCAACAACAGTACCTCCTGAGATTGTCCCGTTTTTAGAATCGCGGCTGTTAACCAGGTCGGTCCACTGGTAATCATATCGTTCGGATGCGGGATAATCACTGAGGTCAATTTTCACTGAACCACCGTATCTCAGATAATAAAGATATTCTTTCCCCGGGAGGGCAAGGCAAAAATATGATGGATTGTCCTTTACGAGACCGGGCCGGGGTTCGAGCTTCCACCATTCAATTTTACGAAGATATTTGCCCATGAAGCCTACTGAAACAGCTCCCGGGTAAAGCATCGTATTTGTTTCCAGATCAGTATCCATTGGCCATGATCCTACACCTGTTGGTCTTTCCGGAAGGTGGGCCCTCCATATATGACCTCCGCCGTAAGTGTGTCCTGCCGCACCGGTCATAACAGCACTCCATGCTGCAAACCTGACATCCATTGCTGTCGGATTTCCTTCAATGAATTCATACCATGGTTCTGTTACCACAACAGGTTTTGCCGGCTTCATTATGTAAGCCCTGTTTATGATTTCAGGAATAAGTTCATTGCACCAGCGTGCATGTCCTGTCTGACTCTGATTATAATCAAGCCATGGCTGGTTATGCACAGCTTCAGCCGTTGACCATTGAGGCGCTTCAGCTCCTCCTCCCCACATCGGTGGTGTCGGATGAGCGCTTACGATCCTCTTGTACGGATCCTCCGCCTTTATTATTCCACCCAGCCTGTTCCAGAAATCAGGAGTAAAGCCTCCGTAATTGTTCATATTATATTCCCCTGCAAGGACCCAGATAACATTGTAGGCATGCAAGCGCTGGACCACATACCGCCACCACCTGATCATTTTTTCCTCTCCGATCGATTTATCAATTCCCTCCCTGCTCCACCAGGCGTGTATCCACACTGTTATACCCTTTGAATTGGCATATACGATCATCTTTTCAACGTTCTGTATCTGAGCTATGTCAGGATGGTTGAATGATGTATCAAGAAGAGAACTTTCCCTGCCCCACCCGTTTCCGGCAAAAAACAGCTGGCCAATGTTATATCCCTGTTCAGCCCGGGTGTCGGCCAGTTTCCTGAATGTCTCAAACTTAATCTTTCTGTTTGTCCAGTCCCACCATGTATCTGCTATCCATAAAAATGGTGTTCCGTCGGCATATCTGAAATACCTTCCTGCCCTGGGCTCAGTCGTATTGACAGTGATAAAGCCCCTTCTCGCAGGATTCGAGCGCAACTCTTCCTCACTCCATCTTGTTACGACGAGTTGTCCGTTTTTCCGGTTGAGTTTTTTATCTGCAGAGGATGTTTCATACATCCAGGTGCCCGGATAGGGAGGTGCAAATCTCAGCTTCCATGCCCTGTCACCATCCCAGAAACCGGGTACGGTATAAACTTTACCGGTGCACTCACCTGCAACACCCGTGAATGTTGCATTTACAAATGCCGGTTTCCCTTCAACAATAAGGCTGGTATATGGATTTGAAGGAAGTTTTGAAGATTCAAGAGTTATCTCATAAACATTCCAGGTCCTTACCTGTGCCTGCGACAGGATCTGTGAAAATGAAACGGCCTCGACCAGCAGCCATAT
>CAZTDW010000340.1:0-3006 GCA_964611835.1 uncultured Rikenellaceae bacterium
CGAATTCTCTTCGTCCTGCAGGACTGGTAAGACTGCCTTTTACAGGAACCGACGATTCTCCCCACAAAAGATATCCGCCTGTACCTCCCGAAGGATTAAGCATATTATCGCTTATGCTCATCCTGTTTGCCCCGGTGATAATAACTGCAAAAAGCCCTGCGGCAAGAAAAAGGACAGGGGCAATAGCTTGTGAGGGATGGAAGGAATAGTATGCGTCGGATATCTGACTACCGGTACGGAAACCGTATTCATCGCTTTTTTCCGGCTTCAGGTAATGCTGCCTGAAAAAAAGAATGAAAAAGGCAAATGTCAGAACTCCACCGGTATAGGAAAGCAAGGTTGCATGGTCGGGAAGGAGGAATGAAAGGCTTATGGAAACAGCTGCCAGTGCGGCGGCGGCAGCAAGTGCATAAGAGTTATTCCGGGAAGATGGCCGCTCCGTCTTTCCTGTTTCCGGCTCCCCGAGACGCTTCAGGAAACGGGCCGACTTAATTTTAAGTATAATAAGAATGGCAATGATGGTTGCAGCAAAACCGGTCAGAAAAGACAAACCGTCAAACTCAGGCATAAGCGTGTTCGTCTGAACGGCACCCTGCCAGACCGAATTCAGGGCTTTGATCGTTATTACATTAAAGAACCCGCCTGCAAACGCACCCACCAGAGCTCCCGTAAAAGCTGTGAGACCCGTTTCAAGGAATAACTGTCTTTCTATCTTACTGTTAGTAAAACCAAGGGAATACAGTGTCATCACCTGATCCTTTCTTGATTCATAATGGGTCGATACCACAAGTATCAGAAGAATAAAAGCGGATAATATAATAAAGAAACCAAGTCCCAGAAACAGAGTGCTGAAATCAACACTTTTGCTTGCTGCCATCGACGATTCGCGCCGAAGGTCGGAAACATAGTAACCTGACAAAGTGGGATCAGGAGACCCTGCAAGCTTTTCCCTGATCTCATTTTCTGTTATACCGGCCCCGAATCTTATTGATGTTGCAGGTCCGAAATTGCCTGCCCAGAGTTCCCTGCCTTTTTCATAGTTTATAAAAGCTTTGGGAGTGCCTCCGTACCTGTTCCAATAGTCCTCATCCTTGTCCCTTATCAGGCTCATGTTTATCTCCACGCCGGCATCCCACGCGGTGCACGACTCGCTTCCCGCAATCCCGGGAAACTCGGGCATAAGCAATGAATCGGACCAGATGCCATTCGTGCCGACAACTTTTGAGACCACAAAATCCATTTTTTCTTCCGTAAGCCGGTTCATCGGATCGGGTGAATACCAGGTGACTGTCAGTGTATCTCCTATACCGGCACCGATGTCTTCGGCCAGCCAATCGTTTATTACTATCCCGTTTCCGTCAGGGATCCCTTCGTAAAATGACTGTCCCAGAGCAGAAATGAAAGAATAGGGCGTTGACCTGTTCCCTTTGCTGATGCTGTTGGCCAGGTATGTTATTGCAGGATGGGCTGAATTTACCTTGCGCTGTATCTCTTCTACCTGAGACTGGCCGATGAATATCCTGTCGGAGATGAACTCGTATCCTCCTGTTGCAGGAATATGCCTTAATACCAAGCCGGCATCCTCAGGTTTGATGATCTTTTTAAAAGCATTCTGAACCTTTTCGGATGTAATCCCTCCATCAGTGTGGAAAAGAAGCCTGTTAATGTCGGGAATCTCCCCTGAAGCATTTTCCAGATCAGAACGGTTAATGAAGATATTCAAGGGTACCAGCTGGCTTATGCCAAGAGAAAAGTTTCCACCATCCGAAGGATCAAGTATTTTTCCAATCTTAAGAACTACGGAAGGATTGGATCCCTTACCGGGGGAAAAAGGGGCATCGGCGGGAACGTCGGTTATGGAATTGAACCTGATTATCAGCTCATCCCCTTCGCCTGCCCCGATATATGACGCAAGGCGCTCGTTTACTGCAATTTCACCTTCAGGAATTTCAACATAATTTTTATCGTGAAAGGTAAAAAAGTTGTCGTTTATCGCATATATTTTTACCTGCGACGCTATTTTTTGTGAGGAAAAACTCTGGCAATATCCGTCAAGTTCAAGCACTCCGGTGCACTCGACACCTGTTTCAGCCGACATCCTTTCAGCAAGTGACGGGGCAAAATACCTGATGCCCGCGGTCAGGAGAATTCCGGTATTTCCAAGCTTTTCGAAAGATGTCTGCTGAAGGCTGCTGCGAACGGATCTGCCTGTCATAAGCGAGCCGGTAACGACACCCGTTAGCAGGATTATAATTATCACCTGATATAGAGAACCTTTTAGGTTATAGGTGATCGACCCGATAATTATCCTGAGCAGGTTGAGCTTCATCGGTAGATTATCTGTTATTGGCCCCGGCCAGTTTTCCTTCTGAAAGAGTGTACTGTACTTTCATCCTGCCGGCCAGTGCCTGTGAGTGTGTGGCCAGGATCAGCGTTATGCCGTACTCCATGTTCATGCCTGTAAGCAGATCTCCCAGGTTTTCCGCATTTTTTCTGTCGAGCGATCCGGTGGGTTCATCGGCCAGCAGTATGGAGGGCTGGTTAACAAGAGCCCTGATAAGCGTTGCCCTCTGTGCTTCACCGCCTGAGATCTGGTACGGGTACTTTCCTGAGATTTCCGTAATGCCGGTTTTTTCCATCATCTTCCTTGCTTCATCAGTTTTGCGCCTGAAATCCTCATCTGATGTTTTTGCTGCAAGAAGGGGCAGGAGAATGTTTTCCATAACTGTAAGGTAGGGTAGCAGGAGATGATCCTGGAAAACGAATCCGATGTTTTTGTTCCTGTAAAGTGCCGATTCATCAGGATTGTATTTCAATACAGGCTCACCCCTGAATAATACTTCTCCGCTGTCAGGCCTGTCAAGCAGTCCTATAATATTCAGCAGGGTGGTTTTTCCTGAACCTGAAGGTCCTGAGATGGAAACGGAGTCACCTTCCTTTACTTCAAGATCCAGGTCTTTCAACACTACTCCACGCTGGAGGAATGATTTGGAGATATTCTTAAGA
>CAZTDW010000341.1:0-2949 GCA_964611835.1 uncultured Rikenellaceae bacterium
GGCCACAAATTCTGTTTATGATCCGTTAAACCTGCTGGATCCGGGAACGTATGTTTACAACTGCACGGTTACTGATGAATGTGGTCAGGCTGAAAATACTCCATCCAAGACTATTACTGTAGTTGATGAGGCAACAATTACTGTTTCGGGAGGAGGAGACTATTGTCAGAATGAGACTGTTACATTGGCCGCTGAGGTAACAGGGGGAACAGGTACAATCATATATCAGTGGCAACAGAGCCCGGATAATATATCATGGACCAGCATAAGCGGTGCCAACAATCCGGCGTTCAATCCGCCGACCGGCACAACAGGACAAATTTACTACCGTGTTGATCTTACCGTGAACGGTGCAGCCTGCAATGATCCGAATTCTGATTCACAGTCAGTAACCGTCAATCCATTGCCGGTTACCTCCGCCATTTATCATCATTAAATAACATTCAATCAGATGACCCGGAAAATGAAAAACATATATAAATAACCAACAAGAAAGAAATCAAGGAATGCCCCATGTTGTTTCTGGCAATTTTCGAAACCTGTAAAACAATATTGAAATGAAAACAAAAAATCAAATGGAATGCGCTCCTGAGGTGCTCCAAGGCAGAGCATCTTTAACGCCCACAGAAGCTCCTGATTACAAATCGGAGCTGGCAACAAGGAACCGGGTTTACGAGCCCGTCGAAGCCAATTTTCATGACCTTCCATTCCATCCTTTTTTTTCGCGAGGAAGGATGAAATGGATCAGATTATTTCTGATGACTCTTTTTTCGGCTGTTTCTATAGCTGTATGGTCTCAACCAAGCACTGATGACCCTGATTATGCTTGCGTTAACTCTACGGAAAATTACTGGGTTATCAATACTCCTGGCTCAACCTACAACTGGATACTTTCAGGCGGGGGAACGATTACCGGAGGACAGGGATCGAGCGCCATCAGTATAAACTGGACGGCGGCAGGAAGCTATACTTTATCAGTCACGGAAACACTGACAAGCACTACCCGTTGTGAGGGTCCTCCTGTTTTGCTAAACATTATTGTCGAGCCGTTGCCGGTTCCAACTGCTTCTGCAAACAGTCCTTTTGCAGGCGGTGACCTGAATCTGACGGGCGGACCTGATGGCATGACTGCCTATTCCTGGACAGGACCAAACGGATTTACCTCATCGGTTCAGAATCCGGCAATAACCGGGGTTACGGCTGCCGCTTCCGGAACATATACCCTCACTGTTACCAGCCCGAACGGATGCATGGCTTCCACCACAGTCGATGTTATTATAAATACAGCAGGCCTGCCTACAGCTATTGCCAATACTCCATGCGCAGGGGGTGATCTTATCCTCACCGGCGGACCAGATGGTATGGCATCCTATTCCTGGACAGGACCCAACGGATTCACTTCATCGTTACAGAATCCTGTAATCACCGGTGTCACACAAGCTTCAGCAGGAACATACACTCTGACAATTACCAATGCTAGCGGAAGTTCTGCATCGGTTACTGTTGATGTTGTGATCAATCCTTTGCCGGCTCCTGATATTGCCGGAGCAAATCCTGTTTGTGAAAGTGTCGACAACAGTACCGAGACATACAGTACAGCCAATGTATCCGGTCACACATATAACTGGACCGTAGTTGGTGGCACATTTACCGGTCAGGGTACGAACGAAATTGCAGTGATCTGGACGACTCCGGGCGCAGGATCAGTTAGTGTCACCGAGACTATAACAAGTACAGGGTGTTCTGTTACCGATACTTTGGATATTGTGGTACAGCCTGCTCCTGTAACCAATGGAATATTCCATAACTAAAGACAAAAGTAGTATGCTGCTAAAACGAAAATAACTTTGAGGATGACCTTTCCCCGCTTCCGATTATACAGCGGGGAACAGGGATTCCTGAAGAAGTATAATCAGATGATTACAAGGCACTTAAATATAATTGCCTTTGGTATTATGCAATTCATCACCATCAGCTCTTCAGGGCAGATGACCATGCCTGACTATACATGTACCGGCCAGACAAGACAATACTATGTATCTCCTTCCCGGGCTTCCGGGTCGACTTACACATGGTGGATTGACGGGACAGTCCAGACCGGGTTTACTTCCAATGAATTCATTCACACCTGGAATTCTGCTGGGACTTATTTGCTTGAGGTGCAGGAACGTTCTGCAGATGGCTGTCCCGGGCCAAAGCTGTCAGGATTAGTCTTCGTAAATCCCCGTCCGGAAATATTAGTCAGTGCATCAGATTCCCTGATATGTGACGGCGAAAGCTTTACCATAACAGTCCGGAATCCAGGCGCTTTAACCTGGGGACAGTGGGGGTATGACCTTATCGTGGAACCGGATGCGGGAATAACCGGGAATATCGTGAACAGTATTTATACAAGTCCGGCAAATCTTTGTGATACCCTTTATAATAATGGAAAGGAAATAAATAAGGTGGTTTACAGGTTCATGCCGGTCATTGTTAATGATGATGGTGTCAGGTATTGTGAAGGTATTGAAGTAAAAATAACGGTATGGGTTTTTCCCGGGTTCAGATGCAGGGAAGTGTTTTTGGAGATCCCGGAAGCGTTTTCACCAAATGGAGACGGGATAAATGATGTCTGGAACATTACCGGAAAAGAATACTGGCCTGATATTGAGGTAACTGTTTTCAATCGTTGGGGTCAGGCTGTCTGGAAATCAGGAAGAGGGTATACTGTGCCGTGGGACGGAAGAAGCAGCGGAAGGGAATTGCCGGTGGATTCGTATCATTATGTTATCAGTCTGTACAAAGGATCAAAATTGATTTTTGGTGATGTAACGATTGTCAAATAAATGGCCCCAGGCTTTAGGCAGCAGGCTGCAGGCAGTGGGCGGTTGGTGGGGGGTGACTAAGTGACTCAGGGACGAAGAGACTATGCAAAGATTTCTGCGAAATTATGGAGGAGAAAGAAAA
>CAZTDW010000342.1:0-2880 GCA_964611835.1 uncultured Rikenellaceae bacterium
TTTTTACCTGACGCTTATTGTCAGGCAGTTCCGGGGAAAGACGAGAATATCCCCTTTCTGGTTACCTTCGGGAAAGAAGGAGAGACATCATGGGGTGATGATGATTTTCACTCTATCTTTTTCTTCACGATACCAAAGGATTACAACAGGCAGTTTTATATAAAGGTCTTTGATCCCGACAACGGCGGTGAGCATGATGAACTCCAGGGCATCTGGAATTCAAAAACCATGTTTTCAGTCTATGGAGGAAAAGGTGTGGATCCTGATAAAAATGAGGAGTCCAGGGGTCTGCTCGAAGGAGTAAATTACAAGACAGGCAATCTGCTTGCCTCAAGGGTTTTCGGAGATGATGCAAGATACGACAACAAGTACTATGCCTTCGGCCCATTCAATCCCTCGGAAGGGGATTTCAATGAAAAATGGAACAGCTACATATTCAAGATAGTCTGTGAGGGAATAAGCGGAGACGATGGAAACCTTTACAGGTATTATCTCAGCCGCGAGGCAAACAGCGAACTTCCTCTGGAGGGAGCCAACGGGTTTACCTATGAGTACACTTTCAGGATGTGGAATGATACGAAAAGCGTCTCTCATATCTATCCGTATGTTGATACCGGGATCGTTTCAATAAAGCAGAAGAATTTCGACTGGGATGATGACGGATTTATTCTTGTGGTTTCCACATATAAACAGGGGATTTCGGTGCCTATTTCGGGTGAAGATGACTGGGCGGAATCAAAGATCCCGGTTGAACAGGCAGAAATAGGAAAATCTCTGGATTTCCAGTTCCATAAAAAGCAGGGGAGCCTTATCAGGAACAACAATGTTGTGGTTTCACTGGAAAACCAGAGAGGTGATGCTTTGCAGTTCTTCAGCTCGCCTATCGGAGGAGTCCCGGTTTATCAGCCAGTTATTGGCATCAGAAAAGTTCAGAAGAAAAAATAGGGGAAATAATATATTTAGCTTTTTATCATGCGCAGAATTATGTTCAGCACCATAGTGTGCATGCTTATTGCTACGGAATTTTCTACAGGCCAGGTATTCCGGTTCAGGAATTTTGGAGTTGAGAATAATCTTCCCAGCAAGGTCGTTTACACCATAAACCAGAGCCCTGACGGATATCTGTGGGTCGGTACCACAGAGGGCCTGGCCCGTTTCGATGGTTACCTTTTCTATCAGGTTGCCTTTCCCGATTCAGCATCAGGGCGTTATCCTACAACTTCCTTTAGCGACAGCAGGGGATATATCTGGTTTGGCTGCAACGACGGGTCAGTTTTTTGTTTAAAGGAAAAAACGCTTCAGAAAGTTCCACTGTCAAATTCGTCTGCCATCAGTTCATTTATTGAAGACCAGAACGGGCTTGTGTATGCTGTTGCCCAGAGAAAATCATTGTTCCGGATAAATCCCCAGAGGATTGACGAAGTGAAGGATCTTCCTGTCATGTCGGATCCCTACATGCTTTCTGCCTGCCTCGATCCCTCGGGAGATCTCCTCCTGGGGACACAGGAAAACCTTCTTGTAGGCAGAATTGAAACAGATTCAATACTAATAAAGAATAAAATAGAAGGTTTCGATTACTCAAGCATTATGTCAGTCAATAAGATTAGCGGGACCTCTGACTATGTTATAGGCACAGACGCCAGCGGGATCTTCAGACTTAAAAAGACGGGAGATGAATATTCCCTTTCACGATTCAGCGGTTATCCTGATCTTGAAGCATTTACGGTAAAAAATGCCCTGGCTGACAGTGATGGGAATCTGTGGATCTCAACTTCAGGATCAGGAGCAGTAAAACTGGTGTTTTCAGCCGGAAGCGATTCCCCCGGATCAGTTCAGTACTTTTCCAGGGCTTCGGGACTGGCAGGCGACAATGTAAGCGTGATCTTTAAGGATACCGAAGAGAATGTCTGGTTAGGCTTTAACGGAGATGGTTTGTCTATGCTGACCAACGACGCTTTTCAGTTCTTCGTCCCGGGAAATGAGGATGAACCCAAAAGCATCATCTTTGTTTGCAGCTCTGGCAGTGATTATTTTCTGGGTACACCGACAGGATTTTATACTTTCAATCCGTTGACCGGATCTTCAGGCTCGTTCGTGCATTTTACCGGACAGGCCGGAAAGGTAGAGATAGCCTCCTTCTTTGAAGATGATGATAATAATATCTGGATCGGGACTAAAGGAGACGGACTTTATGTCCGAAATCCGGCAGGAAAAATAAGCAGGTTCTTCAGAACTGGCGATTCGGGTTCTGATTATATAGTCAATATAAATGTTGCAGGTGATAACATATGGCTTTCAACGCTTAATGGGGTTATTATTGTGTCGGGGAGTAACGGAGCGATTAAGAAATCATTCAATATAAACAACGGGCTGCCGCATAACCGCATAAACCAGATCCTTGTTACAGCTGACGGAAGCGGATATGTTGCCACCGAGAGCGACAGGCTTTACAGGATCGATCCCGTTTCAGGGATCTATGCATCGGATACACCAATGTATGGCAGGCTTCTCAACAAGATCGTTGCTTTAGCCCGGGATGGAAGTAATAATATCTGGGCTGCAACGCATGGGAACGGAGTATTCAGATGCTCAGACGACTCGGTCAGGAATTTCAGCACTGCAAACGGATTACTGTCCAATTATACTTACAGTATATATGCCGACAGTGAGGACCATATCTGGATCGGTCATGAGAGAGGCTTCTCAAGATATGATCCGCAGACAGGAGTGGCCAGGACCTACTATACTGATTTTGCCAAAGGAGGATCATGCAATCCCAATGCGATATACGAATCAGCTGACGGCAGGATTTTTATAGGCACTACGGAAGGCCTGATAATGTACGACAGGTCAAGGGACCGTAAGATACAGAATGCACCG
>CAZTDW010000343.1:0-2854 GCA_964611835.1 uncultured Rikenellaceae bacterium
ATCATTTTTTTGAGTTTTTTATCATTAAATTTCAGTGTGTCAGAAAATGAAACCGCAATATTTTTGCAAAGCGTCACAAGTCAGGACTTAAAAAAAGACTATTGAGACAACCTAATTGGTTGCGGCATTCCATAGTCGGAAATTTCAGGCCCGGTTTCCTGATTTTATGTCTGATCTGAAAGCTTCAGGCGCTCTTCAGAATATCCCAGACAAAAGCCCTGATACCAACTTCATAGTTTATGGCATCAATTTTCTTTACTTTATCGAGGATTTCATCCACCAGATGGTCGTCAACTATTGCAAGAACACTTTTATTTATCTCGGGCCATGTATGGGTTCCGAAATGAGGGACTCCCGAGTCCGAACCCCTTCCCTTAACATTTTCCCAAAGGGTATACCCTTTAATTCCAAGCTTGTCGAGAAGGTATTCCACCTTTTCGGAATGAGCCTGATTATATATGATCATTACAGCTTTCATACTTAATTTTTTTTGAATTTAAAGGTTATTACGCCGGGCGGGACTAGAATGATCTTGTCTTTCCCGCCCATGCGCAATGCTTTTTTCATGATAAATTATTTATCTGACAATACTCCATTGACAGCTTTGCCGTTACCGTTCATAAAATCCATTTCCGAATATATTGCCAGGTTCCTGTTTCTTTCTCCATGTTTGGCAAATATTGCATAGACAACCGGAACGAGCACCAGTGTAACAATTGTTGAGAAAACGAGCCCTCCTATAACAGCTATTCCCATCGGGCTCCACAGTTCGGAACCGGTACCCGTGCTTATGGCCAGCGGAAGCATCCCGAGAATTGTGGTTGAGGACGTCATGAACACGGGTCTGAGTCGTGATCGTCCTGAAATTGCTATGGCCTCGTATAATTCGTTGCCTCTCTCCCTCATAAGATTGATGAAGTCGACAAGGACTATTGCATTTTTCACCACAATCCCTATAAGCATCACGGCGCCAATGGCTGATATAACGCTTAGGGTAGTGTTGGTGATGAACAATGCTATTGCCACGCCTGAAAATGCAAAGGGGATCGAGAACATAATAATAAAAGGCATTTTAAGTGATTCGAACTGGGATGCCATTATAAGGTAGACGAGAATAAGGCTGATCACCATAAGAAGGGCAATATCCATAAATGATTCCATCTGCTCCTCTATGGCTCCTGAAATCTGTACCATAACCCCGGCCGGCATGCTGATTGCGTCAATAGCTTTCTGGACCTCAACCTGAAGTTCGGTAAGCGACCTTTTGTAAGGGGTGAACGATACCGTAACAATACGCTCTTTTCTCTTACGCTCTATGCTGGGGGGCGCCCAGTATTCTTTGATCTGGGCTATCTCCGCCAGCCTGATTATCTGGCCTGAAGCATTGGGTATCCCTATATTTTCAATATCAGTAATGGTATTGGTAGTGCTTCTTTTGAATCTGACCACAACGTCATATTCATCTCCGAACTGCCGAAGCTTGGTTGCAACCAATCCGTCGACCCTGTTCCTGATAGCTGTTGATGCCATTGCTGTGTTCAGACCATTGGCCATCATTTTATTCTGATCGAAGAT
This sequence comes from uncultured Rikenellaceae bacterium, assembly GCA_964611835.1. Taxonomy (GTDB): domain Bacteria; phylum Bacteroidota; class Bacteroidia; order Bacteroidales; family VadinHA17; genus LD21. The sequence goes on from CAZTDW010000343.1 coordinate 1,576, forward strand.
TATCTGTAATTCCGGTTTGGACTTGTCACGACTGATTGTGACATCCTTTGCTCCCTCTATCTTTCTGATCCGTTCAGCCAGATCCTCGGCTACAATATTTGTCTGAGATATATCGTATCCATACACTTCCACATCGACTGTACTGCCTCCGAAGCTTCCCATATTGTCGGAGGTGCTTACGGTATAGTTAATGATTTCAGGATATTTGGAAAAGTCAGCCCTCATTTCATCAGCTATTTCAAAAGAGGATCTCTTCCTTTCATCTATAGGGACAAGGCTTATGCTGTATGTTATAGTATGGGTTCCCTGTGCGGAGAACATTGCCGCCCAACCTCCCTGATCATCTGATCCCGCTGATGTAGATACCAGGTCCACCTCAGGATATTTTACCCTTATCAGAGAATCCAGCTTGTCGGCCATTAAAATTGTCTGATCTACCCTTGTACCGGTCTGAAGTTCAACAGTGGCAGTTATTCGGGATTCATCTGCCTGCGGGAAGAATTCTGTTTTAATGAATGCAAACAGACTCATTGATACGACAAATACCACCAATGAAACTATCACTGTAAATGTCTTGTGATGGAGAGCCCATCGTAATGTTTTCTCATAAAACCTGTCAAACCTGTCAAGGCCTTTTCTGATGCTACCGTCATATGTCCAGAAAGGTGCGTCAGTCCTGATCGGATACCATTTCAGAAGCAGGGCGCTTAGTGTCGGAGTAAGTGTTATTGCGGCGAACACCGATGTTACGATTGTTATTGTCACGCTCATACCGAGCTGCTTAAAAAGAACGCCTGTAAGTCCCGTAACGAAAGTCAGCGGAAAGAATACTGCCACAACCGTAAGGGTGGTTACAATAACTGCCAGCCAGACTTCATTGGTAGCATAAATTGCAGCTTCCCGGGGCCGGCTTCCCCTTTCAATATGTTTTGTTATATTTTCGAGCACAACAATAGCATCGTCAACCACCATTCCTATCGCTATGGAAAGGGAGGTTAACGATATTATATTAATTGAAGCATCGGAAACAAACAGGTATATGAATGCAACGACAAGCGAGATAGGTATTGTCAGTATGATGATGAAGGTGGCTCTCCACCTTCCGAGGAAGAAAAGCACCACCAGTATGACAAATATCGCAGCAAACATAAGGGTTTCCGTAAGATTGCTGATAGAATCCTTAATAAATGAGGCGCTGTCAAAAAGCTTTTCGATCTTCACATCAGGTGGCAGGTCTTTTGTCAGACTGGCCAACGATTTTTCGACCTCCCTGGTTACC
>CAZTDW010000344.1:0-2848 GCA_964611835.1 uncultured Rikenellaceae bacterium
TTTTTGTCCTATGCTCAGGATCAGAAAGGTTCAGACATAGACAAGTTGATTCCTTGACTCTTTGCCTGTCTCTCCCGGTAGTACCTTAACCCTTCCCCTGCCCCTTCCCTTTAGCAAAAAACTACCCTTTACACACATCTCTATAAAGTTGGATCACTTTATTTCCATTTTACGTTCCACCCCCTAAAGGGGGGGCCTTAGGACGCTGTATTACAACTATTTATAAAGATATATCAAATTAGATCACCAGCCCTGCATTAGCATTAGATCCGGAAAAAGCAAACTATCTTAGTGTGGATCATTCCCGGACTACTATATCGCACATTATTAGTCTTCTAACCCCCCTTTAGGGGGGCAGGGGGGTGAAAAATGGCAGGAGTTGTAGAAATAAAGAATTTCAATAATTAAGATGTGTATAAAGAGTAGAGCAATATGGGAAGAGGAGGTGTAGCCCTCTGAATGAATTTTCTTATTGATGAAATTCATAAAATTGGATTATGTCCAAATCCATGCAATAAAAGATCAGACTGGTACAGTTTTTGAGTCCTCTGTTTTAATTTCGGTTACATTAGTCAGAAATGATGCATGAACTTTCCGCCCGGACAGATGAAAAATCTTGATTTTCGGCGCCTTACCGGTGTGTGCATCTGATCTCTGGCATTTAATAAACTTAAAGATGAAAAGACTTATATTTACTGCTTTCATAATTTTCGCATTTACGGCTGCATTTTCACAGGCCGATAAAACTGAAGTGCTTCAGGAGCTTGAGAAATACCAGACAACTGATCAGGATGCCCAGGTTACGGCAACCATCAGATCGGCAACCAGGCTTTTCAGTGACAGGGAAGACCTCACATCAGTTGTAATTGTAATCCCCCGTGACTCGATCGTGTATGTACTGGGATCGGATGACACCTTTCTGAACGTATCATTCAGGGGTCTGGAGGGTTACATTTATGCCCGTCATGCTGAAGTTCACAGGCCCGTTGCAGAAACAAAACCCGTTCCCCGCCCTGCACCGCAGCAGGCATATGATGATCAGGATGTACCCTCCACACGGCCTGTTCAGCAGCGGCAGAGGGTCAGCCGGTATGAATATCTAATGAACAAGTACGGGACTGCTGTAGCAACAGAGCTCTATTCCGGAAAGATATGGAAAGGAATGACAGGGCAGATGGTAAAGGACAGCTGGGGCTCGCCGAGAAAGATAAACAGGGTCATCAGCGGCAATAATATCAGGGAAGAATGGATCTACCAGAATACATGGCTTTATCTCCGCAATGACGAGCTTCTGGAATGGGGGCCGACAAGATAGGCAGCCCTTACATCAACTATCTTTTGCATTAATTGGTTACTATTTTGCAGTTAAGAAAAATTTCTTATTTTTGCCGACGAATCTGCGGGAGTAGCTCAGTTGGTAGAGCATAACCTTGCCAAGGTTAGGGTCGCGGGTTCGAGTCCCGTCTCCCGCTCAAACAAAAATGCCCCGACTTCAGGAGGGGCAATTTTATTTTTTATGAGTGCCGACGATATGCTCGCATAGAGGAGGTATGAGTAAAAAATAAAATAGGCCACGCCCAGTGGCCGTTTTTGTTTGATAGCATCTCCTCAGGGGTCCGTCGAGCCGCAGGCGAGACAATCCCGTCTCCCGCTCAAACAGAGCCGCATGAGAATGCGGCATTTTTTATTTATGAAATCCGACGACATGTTCCACATGGAGGAGTATTGAATAAATAAGAAATGGCGACGCGACAGCGGCGACTCTGTTTGACAGCATCCCCAACAGGGTCCGCCCCGACCGTAGTGTCGGGGCAATCCCGTCTCCCGCCCAAATAAAGTTCACGATAAAGTATTCCGGCTGAATATGGTCCGGGAATTTTTTGTAAATTTGGAACCCAAAATAAAATCCAAATGTCAATTACTAAATGTTCAGCCATGAAAAGATTTTTACATTTTTTTGTCATTCTGATTGCAGGAATTTTAGTTTCCTGCACGGCTAAAAAGAGTGAATCAACTATTTCTGTACCGTTTGAAAAATATACCCTTTCTAACGGGTTGACAGTTATTCTAAATGAAGACAGATCTGATCCTATCGCTGCAGTAGCAATACTCTATCATGTCGGATCAGCAAGGGAAACCGAAGGCAAGACAGGATTTGCACACCTTTTTGAACATATGATGTTCCAGAAATCCGAAAATGTAGGTGAAGATCAGCTATTTAAACTCATACAGGAGGCAGGAGGCGATCTCAACGGAGGTACTAGCTTCGATAATACCGTATACTATGAAGTGATCCCAAAGAATGCTCTCGAAATGGTCCTCTGGCTTGAATCAGACAGACTGGGATACCTTGAAAACACAGTTACAAAAGCTGCTTTTGCAAACCAGCAGAATGTCGTTCAGAATGAAAAGAGGCAAAGTGTTGACAATGCTCCCTATGGGCATGAGGACGAACTTATACTTAAGACGCTTTATCCGCAGGGGCATCCTTACAGCTGGGATGTCATTGGCAAGATGGAAGACCTTACAAATGCGACCGTTGATGATGTCAAGGCTTTTCACCGAAAATTCTATATACCAAAAAATGCAATCCTCGTAATATCAGGTGATATAAATAAAGAAGAGGTAAAAACTCTTATCGAAAAATATTTCGGAGAAATACCGGGAGGAGAACCCGTTGACAAAACGGAACCGATGAACGTGTCAATCGATTCGACCATAAAGTTGTATCACGAGGACAATTTTGCCAAAGCTCCAAGATATACCATGGTATTCCCGGTTCCTGAACAGTTTAGTAAACTACCACCTCCCGAGGAGGTGGCTTTAAAAACACAACCCTCTAAAAGAG
>CAZTDW010000345.1:0-2846 GCA_964611835.1 uncultured Rikenellaceae bacterium
CAGATCACCGATTTAGCCATTCCTGCAACTCCGGTTCTGAATGTTGGTTCGAAATCCGGTGCAAATGATGAATTGTGAAGTGATGGCAGGGGAGTCCCCTCAGCAAGATGTTTCTCATACTTCCCTCTATTTACTCCTCCGAGCCAGAAGAGCGCTATGGGAACCTTTTCTGCTGTCTGACCATATTTCCCGAAATCCTCGGCAACTGTTGCAGGCTCGACCTGTATAATATTATTCCCGCCAAGAATATCTTTCATTGACCGTACGCAGTTCATGACCAGTTCAGAATTATTTGATACGGGCAGGTCGTCATCACTGCTGAAGGTTACCAGGGGCATCCTGTCTTCGGGTAATCCGGCAGATATGGCAGCGCCCCTTGTTATATTGGTCAGTGATTCCTTAATGGTTTTTAAGACATTCTCTTCAAAATACCTTATTGTAAGCAGCATTTTCACTTCATCGGGTATGACGTTTGCCCTTGTGCCACCGTTTATTGCTCCTACTGTTACGACCGCCGGCTTTACAGGATTTATTTCACGGCTTACAATTGTCTGGATGTCAAGAATTATCCTGGCCGCTATAACTACAGGATCAATTGTGTTGTGGGGCATGGCACCATGGCCGCCGATACCGTAAACCGTTATCTGGGCTGAGGTGACTCCTGCAAAGATCGGACCTGGAAAATAACCGATACTTCCTGCAGGCAGATCTGAACTTACATGGTAGCACAGTGCATAATCAGGTACCGGAAACCTGGTGTACAAACTGTCATCAAGCATGGCGGCTGCTCCTCTCATACCTTCTTCCGCAGGCTGGGCAACGGCCATAAGTGTTCCGCTCCACTGATCCTTCATCCCGACCAGGGTACTAAGTGTTCCAAGCCAGGCAGACATGTGCATGTCATGACCACAGGCATGCATCACCGGATTTTCCCTGCCACTTGCATCCTTCATTACGACCGTGCTTGCATATGGGAGTCCTGTAGTTTCCTTTACAGGCAGTGCATCCATATCAGTACGCAACATGACCGTCTTGCCCCTGCCATTCCTGAATATGCCAACCACCCCGTTGCCCCCTACTCCCCTGGTAGTTTCAAACCCAAGCTTTTCAAGGTTATCAGCCATAATGCCGGAAGTCCTTACCTCCATGAGGGAAAGCTCGGGATTCCGGTGCAGATCGGTGTAAACTTCATGGTAATGTCCACTTAAATCGTTTACGGATCTTAAAATAGTCTCATTTATATTCATTTTCTGGCAAAAAATGTTTGTAAAACCAAACATAATCAAGAAAACCGAAAAATATAGTCTCATTTTGCAAAAGGTTTCCCAAATTAACTGCTGCTCTTTTCCATTGCTCTCTTTCTGAGCTCAGCAGGCATTTTCTCTATAGCATACCTCAGTGCTGTCCTGGGCATTTTTTCCTTGTTCCTGTAAACATACTCAAATACTTCTTTCTGGCGAGCCTGACTTGCCGATTTTAACATCCAGCCGTAGCCCTTCTGAACCATGTCATCCCTGTCATGGAAGAGTAGATCTGCAATTTCGAAAATATCCGAAGCAAACAATCCCTTTCTGGCCGGTATGATAAGAGATACCGCCGAGGCTCTCCTCATCCACCGGTTCGGCGATACCGTCCATTTTTTCAGATCTTCGGTTATTCCGGGATACATCTCTGCAAGGATTCCAACCGAGTGATTGCATAAAGTGTCGCACGAAGCCCAGTTGCTTACGTAATTCTCTATCCAGCCTTTGAAAACTTCAATATCTCCTGATTCATATTTTTTATGCACATAATACGACCAGTTGCAGGCAACAAAAGATTCTTCCATCATTCCAGATTTCCATAGCTCTTCACAAAGGGCGAAGATCTCATTTTTGCTTTTTCCTGCAAGGCTTTTATAGGCTTCTTTTCCGATCCTGGATACAACAGCAGATCTGACTCCATAAAGTTTAACTTCTTCCCTGAAGAACCTCTCGCCTGAAATCCTTGTCTTTTCATCTGAACCTGCAATCAGTTCACGTCTTACTGATTCAACTATTTCACTCATATTTTTATTTTTGATCCTTCTCAGTCATCATTCATCATTGCAACGCTCAGGCTTGCATAATCCCCGACAGCTTCACCGAGGGCTGCGGGGACAATTTTACAGACTGCGTTTGCAGGACTCAGGGCTTCGCGTCTTATCACTTTGAGGCATGCCGGTTCAATAAACTGCCTGCATCTTTCATAAATGCTGCCTATAACAATCTTTTCAGGATTAATGATATCAATAATGACTGACAGCCCTTTGCCAAGATATTCGCCCGACAGTTCCAGTATCGCAATGGCGTCGGAATCGCCTGCAAATGCAGCATCTGCCACATCCTTTGCACTGATGTTGTCAATCCCCTCAAGGCTTTTACAGAATCCGGCAGTCTGATTTAATGCAAATTTCTCCCTGGCGGTTTTCCTTGCAAGCTGCGCAATTCCGCTGCCGCTGCAAAATCCTTCAAAGGAGCCCTTTTTTCCGTATGCTTCAGGACCATCATCAGCAAGCCTGATATGACCCACTTCTCCTGCAAGGTCGTTGGTGCCTGTATATAGCTTTCCGGAAAGTATCAGTCCACCGCCCATTCCGGTACCGAAGGTCAGGAATACCATATTCTGTGTCCCCTTGCCGGCACCGAATTTCCATTCAGCCAGAGCGCAGGCGTTTGCATCATTCTGCAGAAAAACGGGAACCGCGAACTTTTCCCTGAATATGCCGGTGATGGGAATATCATCCCATCCAGGCAAATTCGGAGGTGATTGTACTATGCCTTTTTTACTGTCGAGCGGTCCGCCGCAACTTATTCCGATTGCCCGCA
>CAZTDW010000346.1:0-2843 GCA_964611835.1 uncultured Rikenellaceae bacterium
CTGGCTTTTATTTTATATCAAAACGACTTATATCCAATTATTTCCCTTACATCCCTGATGGTCCCCGAAGCGCTCATTCTCGCCTTCTCGGCTCCCTCCCTTACAACTTTTGAGAGGTATTTACCGTCAGACAGAATATCATTGATTCTGGTACGGATAGGATCTGTTACCTTAATGATGTCTTCGGCAAGCTGCTTCTTAAGATCGCCATAGCGAATTTCGCATGATGCATGCTTTTCTGTGAAATATTTAACAGTGGAAGGATCTGATACAACACTCATTATCGTAAATAAGTTTTTCACCGGTTCAGATGGTACCTGATTCATCTCCGTTGGTCCCGTGTCGGTGACAGCCCTCATGACCTTTTTTCTAATTTCCTGTGGAGTATCTGACAGAAAGATTCCATTACCCTCGCTTTTGCCCATTTTACCTGTTCCGTCAAGGCCGGGAATTTTTATCAGCTCCCTGCCGAAATTATATGCATCGGGCTCAGGAAAATAATCAACCCCGTAAATCATGTTGAATCTCCTTGCAAACCTCCTTGTCATTTCAAGGTGCTGCTCCTGATCCTTGCCGACAGGAACCTTATTAGCCTTATGGATAATTATATCAGCAGCCATTAAAACCGGATATGTAAGAAGACCTGCATTGATATTATCGGGGTGTTTTCTGATCTTTTCCTTGAATGATGCTGTCCTTTCAAGCTCTCCTACATATGCATTCATATTAAGGAGAAGGTACAGTTCAGTCACTTCGGGAACATCGCTCTGGATGAATACTGTTGCAACTCCGGGATCTATTCCGCAGGCAAGGTATTCTGCCAGAACCTGCTTGATATTGCCATGTAGGTCGTCGGGTTTGGGATGTGTGGTTAAAGCGTGATAATCAGCGATAAAGAAAAAGCAATTATTTTCCCTCTGCATCTTTAAAAAATTCCTGATCGCCCCGAAATAATTGCCAAGGTGAAGATTTCCCGTCGATCTGATACCGCTTACAACCGTTTCCATTATATGTAAAAAATAAACTGTCCTGCAAAATTAACTTTTTTTCCTTATTCCTCCCGGCGACCAGGTCATATATGGAAGAACTGTGGCATTAAGATGCATTTAAGTCATGACCGGCTCATAAAAAGATGAGTATTCTGCGGAAAATAGTACCTTTGCCAGATCAAAACAAAAGGTGCGGTGGAATCGACACGACAGAAAAAAGTTTCACGGCTTATCCAGAAGGAGATGGCCGGGATCTTTCTCAGAAAGGGAAATGAATGGGCACACGGGAAGATGATCTCAATCACAAAGGTAAGGGTCAGCCCCGATCTCTCCTATGCAAAGATTTACATCAGCATTTTCCCTTCCTCAGATCAAAGTGTCGTCCTTGAAAGCATTCACGAGCATTCATCCCGGATCAGGTTTGAAATGGGACAGAAAGTCAGAAGACAGTTGCGGATAGTCCCGGAAATAGCATTTTTCATTGATGACAGCCTCGATTATATTGATAATATAGACAGGCTCCTGAAATCCTGAGTGATGCAGTACGATCCCATCAAAAGGACCCTTGGCCGGATTTTCACCGGCCCTCCTTTCGGGAGGAAATTGTTTTATCTGCTTCTCGATCTTCTCCTTCTGAGGGCATGGCATATAAACCGGAAGCTTAAAGAAATCTCAAAACTTCTTCCGGATAATGCATCAGTACTTGATGCCGGCTGCGGATTCGGACAATATACATGGAGAATGGGACGAACCAACAGGAACTGGATCATAAGAGGTATTGATATCGACAGCAAACATATTGCTGAATGCAGGAAATTCTTTGCCTCCTCTTCTTTAGGGAACAGAACCTCATTCCATCAACAGGATCTTATACTGCTGGCTTACAATGATGCATTTGATCTTGTACTGACAGTAGATGTGATGGAGCATATAAATGAGGATGAAAAGGTATTCTGCAATTTTTACAAAGCCCTGAAGAACAATGGCTTTCTTGTAATATCAACCCCTTCCGACAAAGGCGGTTCCGACGTTCATGATGAAAACGACACCTCGTTCATAGATGAGCATGTAAGGGATGGTTACGGAAAAGAGGAAATAAAGCAAAAGCTGGCAGCGGCAGGATTCCGCAATGTTACGACTGAATATACCTATGGAAAACCTGGCAGTAGTTCATGGCAGCTTTCGATGAAATATCCTGTTAAAATGCTGAACATTTCCAAGCTGTTTTTCCTGATACTTCCTGTCTACTACCTCATTGTATTCCCGGTTGCTTTTGTCCTTAACACATTTGACATTTGCATGACACATAAATCCGGAACGGGACTCCTGGTAACAGCAAAAAAGTAACAAGTGAAACTCTCCCTGTATATTGCAAAAAGATACCTCTTCGCAAAAAAGTCGAGGAATGCAATAAATATTATTTCTGCAGTTTCGGTAGCCGGGGTATCGGTGGGAACCATGGCGCTGATCATAATCCTTTCAGTCTTCAATGGACTTGAAACCCTCGTCCGTTCCATCTTTAACACCTCTGATCCCGATATTAAGATCACTGCAACAGTCGGGAAGTCATTTGTCCCTGATTCTGCCAGGCTGAACCTGTTGTCGGCAGTGAACGGGATATCATGCTATTCTTTGTGCATTGAAGAAAATGCCCTGCTCCGTTATGGGGAGAGGCAATTTATAGCAACTATCAAGGGAGTTGATGATAACTACCTGATGGTTACAGGCATAGACAGCTCAATGTGGGACGGTGAATTTATCCTGAGATCGGAGCAGGGCCGGCCTTACGCTATACCGGGAATAGGAATTGCAAATTCACTGGGATTAAGAATTAACTTCATAACACCTCTTGAC
>CAZTDW010000347.1:0-2839 GCA_964611835.1 uncultured Rikenellaceae bacterium
AGGTAAACAATGATGTACCAGATGTTTTTAAATGACTCAATGACAATGGTATACTGCTGCCGCTACTTTCGGTGGCATTGTAAATACATCCGTTCCTGCAAGCAATTCAAGCTGATTATGATGTCTCAGGCTGGCAGCAATAAGCCTGGTGGGCCATGGGTTCCTTGCCGAGAGACCGGTAACCCAGTTCTGTGAAGAGATCACTGCCATCTCTCCTGCCCCTGATCCGTCACCAAGTTTATTGTCCATCATAAATGCACCAACCCTGCCAAGAAAAACATTAAGGTAATCGGGTCTTGCAACCAGGGTAACGATAACATTCTGCCTTGCACTGAATTCGAGGGTAAAATTCACTCTCACTCCCGAATCCCTCAGACGCCTTGCTCCGATAAGACCCTCAGCCGTTAAAGGAACCTTGATAATGAACTGCTCCGGACAGATCTCATGGTACCTCTTTCCGTAGTATTCAATGGCCTTAATGTCATGAGCGGTATCTGTATGAAGCTCCACGCTGACAGATCCGCCGAACTTTGAAGCTAATCTCAATCCATGGCGGGCATTCAGAATAAATGCTATTTCCCTTACTTTCTCCTTCAGCGGAAGATCTCTCACAATACTCTTGGCTTCTGAGATGGTAACATCATAGATCCCCTTTTGTATCTCATTATTGAGCAGAGTATTGTTTGTTGTAAGGGCACTCATCTCGGAAGTCCAGTTTGCCTCAGCCTCATCAATGTCGCCTGTGTCGAGCCACAGCTCGGTACCAGTCTCTTTCAGGGATTCCCAGAACTGGTCTTTTTTGCCGTTTATATGCTTCTCGTTAAGATTCTTCCATACGAAATCACTTATCCTGGTACTGAGGTCAGCCATGGTGCAAATTTTTAGAAATTAAACATTTGTAAGATCATTTTGTTTTGACAATGATAATAAATCTTCACCTGTGGGCTGCTGAAAAACTTTCAGACAGATTGCAGGATCATTGGGAAAACTCATGAAGATTGCTTTTGTTTACCGGATGCAAAATTAACAAATTATTGATCCCTGTCATTGTTTATTTTTAGCTTTGCATCAACCAATAATCAAGCGATAAAATGAAATTCCCATCCTTTTGCCTGCTCCTGATTTTGACAACAATCACATCACCGGCGCAGGTTGAATTCAACAGGTATTTCACAGGCAAAGTCCTGCGGTTTGACTTCATGTTTGCAGGCAACAGCACTGAAACAAAGCTTTTCCCTGTAGCCATGAAGCAGGAACCATTCTGGGCCGGTTCCCCTGAAAATCTGATCGATCCGTTTGGCTATGGAAATTTCAGATATGAAGTTACCAGCCTGGCTGATAACCGTTTGATTTTTTCGCGGGGTTTTTCCACCCTTTTCCAGGAATGGCAAACAACCTCCGAGGCAAAAACAACCGAAAAATGTTTCTATGAAGTCGTTACGATACCCTTTCCAAAAAGCAGAATCCTCCTTCGGATAAGCATGCGGGAAAGAAACGGGCAATTCAGTAAGCTCTACGAGACCGTTATTGATCCGGAGGATTACTACATAAAACATGAAAAAACCGCCGATGCAGCTTATACAAGGATCTATGGCGACGGGGATCCGGGGCACTCGGTCGATTTTGTATTTATCGCTGAAGGTTACAGGTCGGACGAAATGGAGAAATTCAGGACTGATGTCAGGCACCTGTCCGATGCCCTCCTTACAGAACCTCCTTTCAGTGAGTACAGGGATAAAATAAATATCTGGGCAGTTGAAGCCATTTCTTCAGAATCCGGAACCGACATTCCCGGTGAAAAAACTTATAAGAATACAGTGCTTAACTCAAGCTTCTATACTTTCGGAACCGACAGGTACATTACAACCCAGGACATGAAATCAATCAGCGATTATGCTGCGGTTGTGCCGCACGACAATATCATTGTTCTTATCAACAGCGACAGATACGGAGGCGGCGGGGTGTACAACTACTACAGCGGAGCCACGGCAGGCCATCCGCTGTCACCTAAGGTTCTTATCCATGAACTTGGACATGGATTCGCAGGACTGGCGGATGAATATTACTCAAGTTCTGTTGCCTATGATGAATTCTACCCGCTGGATGTGGAACCATGGGAACCCAACATAACAACAATGGTCGACTTCAGTTCAAAATGGAAAGATCTTATTGACCAAGGTATCCCCGTTCCCACTCCGCCGAATCCGGAATATGAAAAAATAACCGGCCTCTTCGAAGGGGCCGGTTATTCAGCAAAAGGTATTTACAGACCGGAAGCTGACTGCAGAATGAAAAGTAACGGAGAAAAAGGATATTGCAAAGTCTGCCGCGAAACTATCAGGAAAATGATTGATTTCTACACAAAGTGATGACTATAGCAATATCAGATATGTTGCCTTCCCGCTTCTTTATTACTTATTTTTCCTGTCGATGATATAAAAAAGCACCAGGCTAAGCCCTCCAAAAAGGAAGATCATTGAAGGATAATTGGCGCCCTCAGTGAGCACTCCTGCATTCGACATTATTGCTGCAACAATAATTCCAACACCAGTTCCCATAAAAAGCATGCCGGTCTTCAGGGTAAATCTGCTCCAGTTTACCTGGCCTTTTTTATCCTTACCCGAATAAAAGAGACTTGCATCGGCGCCTTTTTCAATAAGAGCCATCCGCTCCTTGTTGCGGGTTGTAAGATACATATACATTATCCCGAAAACTGCGGCAAAAAAACCGATTGTAATAAAAATTCCTTCCATAAAAAATTGATTTTAATTAATACTTTTTGTCACTTTAGACACTGAAAGACTTATAAAGGTTACATGTTCTCAAAAAATTATATAAA
>CAZTDW010000348.1:0-2827 GCA_964611835.1 uncultured Rikenellaceae bacterium
TTATTAGTCTTCTACCCCTCCTTTAGGGGGGCAGGGGGGTGAAAAATGGCAGGAGTTGTATAAACAAAGAATTTCAATAATTAAGATGTGTATAAAGAGTAGTTTCTTTAAAAGGAAGGGGCAGGGGATGGGTTTCTTTGATTCTTCTTTAAAGATACGGGGCTGGGGATGGGTTTCTTAGATTCATAAACTGAGTGGTCGCATCTTTTACCGCACTAATTGTCAAAAGTCAGGAAGTGAGTACCCTGTATAATATGAATGTCAGAATAATTATTGCAAAACAATATCTATAATATTGATATACAACAAAATATATCCGAAATACAATAATTAAATTAAAGGTGATTTTAAAATATCTTGCCTTCCGGGTGGTCTATGGTAACCGGTGGATCTAGTCCCTGTCCACCTCGATCCGGCTCAGAAGCTTTATATTCCCGATGTCAGAGCAATCATACTGATAAAGGCCGTCATCACCAATCATAACAAGAAGGGTTCCCAGGGGAATAACATCAAAAGCATTAATATTCGGATATGCATAGATCAGGTTTTCACCGATCTTCATGGCATCAGAAGCATCATATATTTTAAGTCCTGCGTTCCCGTCACAGATAAATAAAAGATCCCCGTTTTTACCCAGTCCGTGCGGATTTTTCATCGGATAGGTGTACAGTAGCCGTGGGTTTGTGATATTATTGATGCTTACGACATCAAGACAGTTGGTATTACCGCCGCATGTCGTTCCGGTTCTCAGGGTAATATAGGCAAGGGTATCATCGACAATAACCGGATCGCAGCTCCTTGCATGGTTAAAGAATACCCTGGATGACGGTACCAGAGGATTGGATATATCAAATATTACCATGCCTGTGGTTGTGCCAAGAAACATCCTGTCACCTGAAAGAAACATTGTTTCAATCCCCCATCCGGGATAAAAATCACCTGCTTTGGAAGGATTGATTTTGTCAGTAATATCGAAAATCCTGAGAGTGTTCTGATCGACGATATAGAGGACCTTATCCTTTATTCCGAATCTGGCCATCGATCCTCCGAAGCCGACACCCGAACCGCTTACCCCTGATGACGCGCCGGAAGCATTAATTGCATCAAGATATGCGATTCCTCCCCTGAAAAATATAGGCCATGGATATGGTTCCTGCCGGACTTTCTCCCTGATAGTTTTCAGTTCCCATCCAATAACTACTCCTTTTTTATTATCGACATATGCAACAGGATAATCATTGTCTGCAGGAGGAATTGTATAGGGCAGAACATCCTTTACCCGTCCGACCTCGTGGATATTATCAATATTCCCGACATCAAGAATCACCAGGTCAACAAAACTGTCTGCGTACATAATATTTCCCGAAACAGACATGTCAACAACTCCGGGGATCATTACAAAAGCTTTTATAGCTGGGGAAGCCGGATTGCTGTTATCGAAAACATGGATCCCCTTCAATTCTTCAACTATAAAAATATAACTATCCTTGTAATAGATCTTTCCAGGATCCTTAAGTTCGGCATTATCCTGGATTTTAACGGCCGCCCTGAGGTCATCATATGACATATACACGGGTGCATTGCCCTTGTATTCTCTGTACAGGTTATCTTCACAAGAGGAAAATAATGCTGAAACCAGCAGGAATACCGGCAGGATTGGAATGATTTTTGCTTTCATAACAGGCAGGTTGAGATGCAATGGGAATATGCAAAAATCATGCTAAACTTATTTTTTCAAACCTTATTTGCACCTGAGACCCTGACAATTTTCCCTTTATTGAATGATCGTTATTATTGAAAATCCTTTTATTCCTTAGTACCACTAAACCTGCAAAAGAAATGAAAACCAGACTAATAATCCTTATCCTTACTTTATCATTTGGAAGTCAGCTGATGGCACAAAAAACGAGGGATGCACTGTATTTAAAAAATGGAAGCATAATATACGGAAGACTGATGGAAATATCAGAAAACAAATACAGGATTGAAACCGCGGATAAAAGCCTTTTTATATTTGATTCGGATGAAGTTGAGAGGTTCATAAAGGAAGCGCCTCATTTTGACGGAAGAAAGATAAAAGGACCCGGTTTTGCCCTTGAGGCAGGCTTGCTTGCCGGAGCCCAAAACAATGATATTGATGCTCCTTTCAGCTTTAACATACTGGTTAACTATACATTAGCGACAAAGAACGTCATTTCTGCGGGGACAGGTGTTGAATTTCTCAGAAGGTCTTTTACTCCTTTGTTTTTTGAGTATAAGCGTCTCTTCAACGAAAAAAAGGCTACTCCGTTCTTGTTCCTGAGAGGAGGCGCCCTTTTTCATCTGGGAAAGGATTATGAGGAAGACAACTATAATCCCTACAATTATGCAAAAGACTTCAGGGGAGGGCCGTCATTTGCAGCCGGAACCGGCATTTCATGGGCAAAAGATGAAAGCGAAACCTATCTTTCATTTGCATACCGATATGCCAGGACCACTTACAGGCAGACAGACTACAACAATGTAACATCCAAATATATAAACAATTACAACCGCCTTGAAATTAAATTCGGATTTAAGTTCTGATCCTAGCCCTGTAATCCTCCAGCCGGCAACATCTTTTCTGACTTGTGACGCTCGGTAAAATTAGTGTGGTTTTATTTTCTAACACACTGCAATTTAATGATAAAAACTCTGGCAAATGATTTTTACCGCACTAACGCCTGTTTTTGCTTTATGCTCAGTATCAGAAAGGTTCAGACATAGACAAGTTGATTCCTTAACTCTTTGCCTGTGTCTCCCTGAGATACCTTAACCCATCCCCTGCCACTTCCCTTTAGCAAAAAAC
>CAZTDW010000349.1:0-2808 GCA_964611835.1 uncultured Rikenellaceae bacterium
TTCGAAGCTGGATTCACTTGCTGCCCTTCAGACAGGATTTATTGCAGGTTACCTTTCCAACGAAAGGGGGATCCCTCCTGAAAGATTCAGAATAATTGACACAACTCCTGACTCCATCATGCCTAATGTAAAATATCCTTCATTCAGGGTGTATTTTATGGCTGAAGGAGAGTGACGGGAAGGCGGATTGCGGTCCCGATAGCTATCGGGAGCGGATTGCGGATTTCGGATTGCGGAAGGTGTGGATTTCGGATTGCGGATTTCGGATTGCGGAAGGTGGATTGCAACTAATATTCGATACTGAAATCCCTGTAGTTGACCGGAGGGTATTCATCGAAGGTAACAGAATCCACATGTCCGAAGCCGGGACCTCTGTTGCACCAGTCAATAAATCTTTTCAGCTGTTCGGCGGAACCCTCAGCTTCAATGTATACACTTCCGTCGGGCATGTTTTTCACTATTCCCTTAATGCCCCTGATTTTTGCCTCACGAACAGCGCTCCACCTGAATCCGACTCCCTGAACCCGTCCCCTCACATGGATCCTGTAAAGAATCTTTTTCTCCATGGATAGTTAAAGTCTTAATCCTGAAACGAAATAAAATTACGAATAAAAATTCATTGTAACATCTCCAGTTTTATCCGGCTTACTAGATGACGGATTAAACAAAATCCTTTATAAACATGAAAGGCTCAATGACATTCCGCTAAGAAAAAATCTAGTTTCGGCAGACATCTCAACTGGTTTTCAAGGATAATGGGCATCAATATGAAAATGTCTATATTGCATCGAGAAAAATATTCATAAAACCCTTCGATATGAAAAGTATCCTTGCAGTTTCGGTCTTAATACTATTTTCATTTTCATGTCATTCCCCGGGTAAATCCGGGACCGAAAAATCCCGGCCGCAGAAACTTCCGATTATTGAAGCAAGAGGAATATATGGAAGTCCCAATCCATTCTGGAACAAGGGCATAGAGCTAAGCCAGCTCAATGTGAATTCAATCTTTATGAACTGGAACGGTATAGATGACAAAATGATGGCCCGTGCTGCAGAGGAAGGACTGAAAGTTTACGCTGAATTTCCCGTCCTCAACGGCGAGGGATATGTCGATAAGCACCCTGAAGCATGGGCGATCGGCAAGGATGGAAAGAAAGTTGAACCGGCTTCATGGTTCATGGGGGTCTGTCCGACAGAACCCGGATTCAGGCAGTTCAGGATGACTGAGCTGAGGCAGCTGTTAAACAGATTTGACCTCGACGGGATATGGATGGATTATCTCCACTGGCACGCACAGTTTGAAGAGCCTGAACCCATTCTCCCCGAGACCTGTTTTTGTGATAACTGCATCAGAACATTTGAAGCTGCCACAGGTATTAATGTGCCTGACATGGAAACATCACTGCAGGCGGACTGGATCCTTGAAAGACACGACAGTAAATGGCGTGAATGGCGGTGTTCGGTAATTGCAGACTGGGTGAGGGAGACAAGAAAGATCGTAAAAGAGGAAAGGCCCGATGCGCTCCTGGGCATTTACCACTGTCCGTGGGATGATGAGGAATACAATGGTGCCAGGCTGCGGATCCTGGGACTGGATTATGATTTGCTTAAAAATATGGCGGATGTTTTCTCACCGATGGTCTACCATGGCCGGATGGGCAGGGATGCAGTATGGGTAAAGGATAATATTGAATGGTTCTGTAAAAGGATGGACATTAAACCGGGTACTTTTCCGAAGGTTTGGCCGATAGTTCAGGCCTATGACGATCCCCGTCCAATTTCGCCTGAGGAGTTAGGTGAAGTGCTGGGCTACGGTTCAGGTTCAGGAACATCGGGAATTATGATGTTCACTAGCTATGCCGTGGCAGAGAATCCCGCAAAAACTGAAACTCTAAAAAAAGTATATTCCGGACTGATGTCCCGTGAATAGGTGCAGTATATTTTATAATCACATCTCTCCCCTATAAAAAAATTGACTTCTGTATTTTGAGGGTGTAACTTGCATATAAATAAGTTGCTGGTTGCTGGTAGCTTATTGCCGGTTTTATCAGAGAAATGGCGTCAGGGAACCAGCAACGAATTATACCTGCCGGCTGTAACAGAAATCGAATTTCTGAACTTCAGGCAAAGCAGATAACCTGAATTCCGAACTTATGTTCAACTAAAAATCAACCAAGATGAAAAATGCAGTAACATTAATGGCATTTCTGTGCCTTCTGATCCTGCCCTGCTGCCAGAAGGGCACAAAGCTTCCTGAAAACTATCAGGCCCAGGTCTGCGAAGAATTATCACGCCTTGGCACTACGTACTTTGAGGCCTGGGATAATGAAAATCTTGACTCCTGCCTTTTCTTTCTGGATAAAGATTTTCTGAACATGTTTTCCTACGGCCCCGCAACAAATCTCCAGGAGAATATTGAATCGTTCAGAAATGTTTTTGACACATATTCTGTTGAGGATGTCAAATATGAGAGGACAGAGTGCCTTGTAGATCACATTTATGCTTTTGAAACAGGATTGTTTGAACAGAAGTGGATTTCAAATGACGCAAAGGACACTATTTCATTCAGGATGAGAGGTTTGACTGTTTGGAGAAAGCAGGAAGACGGCAGCTGGAAAATGTTCAGACTTATAGGGCAGCAATAATAGAACTCTGAAAAACCACTTAACCACGGTCCCGCTAACGCGGGATCACGGAGTTAAAAGGAGTTGCACAGTTTATATACTCTGTGTTCCTCCGTGCTTCAACTCCGTGCAACTTCTATGTTGAAAAACAAATTATCGGGCCAGAATTTTTCTTTTTTTTATA
>CAZTDW010000350.1:0-2784 GCA_964611835.1 uncultured Rikenellaceae bacterium
TGACAATAAGCAAATGCCCGGCTGTTGTGTATTTGGGGAGTTTTCAGGAAATCTTGATCAAGAGATTTCTGCCGATGGTTTTGTTGTTTGTGATGTTGACGGGCCTTTTCAGACCATTTGTCAAAAAACATACTGATTTAACGACGAAAACGGGGAAAAATATTGAAATTCGGGAGGGGTATAGAGTTAAGTAAAAGATAATCAATTAAATAAGTCGCCAATTCCATCTCGTTTGTCCCGAAGGGGGCATTTGACAAATGGTCAAAAATTCATGACTAAAATCTGATGAAAAGCTGAATTTCTTGTGCAGGAGCGGGCTGGGATTAGTTAAAAAACGTCAGAAAAAGGATTATACCTGAAAATTTTCATTTTAAATGGCAGGTTTCTTTATCTGTAGCAGGCAGACTTCCTTCAATTCAAATACGGATTTCAAGTACTTCATAATTTTCAAGCGACGGGATGATAAATGACACTGAGCCTTTATTATTTATGAATTCCATATCTTTCCCTGACCAGAGGGACCTGATACCCTTTACGGTCTTGTGTGCTGTAAACTCCAGTTTAAGGTCATAAACGGGAATGATTCTTTGAATTGGCCTTCTCATTTCAGATGTGAAATTTATAAGATACAGGAAGATGGAGTCACCTTTTTTTCTCAGATTCACTTCTACCGACGAAGGGATATTCTCTGTTCTTACGACCTGGTTACTTAACTGCGAAACCATGTTGAACAGTACCATGTAATATTCCGGAAAATGGAATCTGTTGAGTGAGCCGCCGAAAGTCCCCGCCAGGTACAGTGATCTCCCCATGCCATAACTGTTATCAATTATGAAGGGATGTTCTGAAAGCACCGGACTTCCGGAATAGCTTCCGGGGAGCGGTTTGCAGAACATAACAGGAGCTCCTGATATTGCCTTTGTTTTCAGCCCGTATGAGGGGGCATTCAAATATTTTTGTTTTATGTTTTTTAGCGAGAAATGGTCATTGTCAGACGGGGTGATGTAATCCCAGTTGAGAGGGCCGAAAACCTCAGCCGGATTTTCAGCTCCGAATACATCAGCTAATTGAAAATTGTCGTATTTAAGACCTGATTCATTGTAAAGCGAAGTCTCAAAAGTTGATATTATGTTTCCGCCGTTTTTCACAAAATCCCTGACCTTGCCTGCAGCTTCTCTGCTCAGACAGGTTGCATTGGGAAGAATTATGAGCTCACAGCGCTGCGGGATGTTTTTAAGGGCTTCTTCATCGATCACATCAAAGGGGATATGATTTCTTGAAAGTCCGTCATAAAATCCGTAAAACTCTTCACCCAGGTTGCCTGCTTTTGCCGCCTTCATTTCTTTCGTAAAGTCAGTCAGGGGTACAGATGATCCCGTATAATAGTTGCCTGATTGGTGAGGCCACAGCAGGGCGACGCTTGCAAGAGATTCAGTCTTGATATATGGATCCGGATTTTCCCTGATAAAATTATTGAATTTCCTTATGACCCGGATCTGTTCCTTATGCATACCCGGGTTCGGACCTATTGCCAGCCAGACATTTGCCTGATGGGTTATGGTCTGGCCATACTGGATGCTTATTTCGCCCGGAGGGAGAATGGAAAATGCCCAGGGGCTCTGTTTTGCTGCATTAAAAACAACGGCTGGCTTGCCTCCCGCCTGTGTCTCAAGAAGTTTTGCCATTGCACCTGGCTTATAAACCGGCTCTGCCATTTCTCCGTAAAGAAATCCCCCTTCAGCACCCAGGATATCGGTGGCACTTATAATTTTGCGGTTGTCTCTGCCTGTAGGCCATGAAGGCCCGAGAGTGTTGCCATTCATGTAAAGAAGAAGCTGGGGATTTGCTGCCTTTAGGATTTTATTGGTGTCATTAAGGAATCTGACTATACTATCCGATTGAAATTCAATAATCTCATTCCACCCTTCACTCTGACGGGATACTGATAATCCGGTTTTGGAGGGAATCTCCTTTTTATACTTCTCCCGGAAAAGATTCCTGCACGACTCGCAATAACAGCTTCCGGCGAAAAATATCGGTCCGTCATAAAAAACCCCGTCAATATCGTATAGGGCAAGTTTTCTAACCGTTTGAAACACCTCTTCCCTCCACGGGCTGTTTATACAGAAGGAAGAATCCACAATATACACATCCTCAACAGGCTTGCCGTCGTCGCGTATCTGCTGCCACTCAGGATGTTTCCGGGCATACGACATTTCAATCGCGTGAACATTGAAATAAATTATTACCCTGATATTGTTTTTATGTGCTTCGGCAAGATAGGAATCAAGAGTGCTGAAGTTCACTTTTTCCCCTCCGAACAGATTATGTGCATCCAGAAATGAGGTCCCCGGTGAAGTGTCGGTGAATCTTGTCACATGTTCCATCCCTGCGCCAAGATCTTTTAGCAGATCCATCTTCACTGACGGTTTGTAGCCTTCTTCCAGTTCAATTATTCTCAAAGGCTCCTTCTGCCACCATTTTTCTTCAAGATCTGTTATGATGTTACCTGATTCTGAAAACAGGCCGGGATCAGTTATTCCCTCAGCTAAAGGAAAATTTTTGGTGCCGGAATATGAATCTTTTCCGGATAATGATGAAGGACTTATAAATGTCAGGCCGGCTGCCAGGGTTCCTGTTTTGCCGAGAAAAGATCTCCTGCTGATACTTTTAGGATCTTTATTCATGTCATTGAGAATTTAATGTCGGAATTTCGGAACAAAACGATTGATGTTTAACAAATTTAGGATTTTGTGAATATTAATTTATAACAGGAGCAGTTTA
>CAZTDW010000351.1:0-2748 GCA_964611835.1 uncultured Rikenellaceae bacterium
AGTTTCAAAGAGAGGTCGCTTGTAGAAAACCAGCTGCTTGAGACCAACTGTATCAATTGCCATTCATTCAGCAGCAACAATCCCGATAAGCTGATGGTCCATGTAAGGGGATCTGCAGGAGGCACATACTTTTCAGAGGGGAACAGGATTGTAAGGAGAGACCTTAAGGCCAGTGAGATGAAATACGGGGCCGTTTATCCGGCCTGGCATCCGGACGGAAACCTTGTGGCCTATTCTTCAAACAGCATAGTCCAGAGTTTTCACGCTTCGCAGTCTTATAATGTTGAGGTAACGGATCTGGCTTCCTCACTGGTTGTTTATGATGTCGAAAATAATCAGATGTCGGCTGTTGAAGAGACGGATACCATCCGTTACATGGAGACTTTTCCTGAATGGTCACCTGACGGAAGATACCTGTATTATTGCAGGGCAAGGCAGACAAACGACAGCTCTGAGTTTGCGGAAATAAAATATGATCTTGTAAGGAAATCCTTTGACAAAGGCTCCTTCGCATTTGGGAAGGCGGAGGTTGTATTTGATGCTTACTCAATCGGCAAAAGTGTTTCTTTTCCAAGGGTTTCTCCTGACGGGAAATTCCTTGTATTTACACTCCATAACAATGGCAACTTCTCGATCTGGCATAAAGAAGCTGACCTGTATCTGCTGGATATTCAGACGGGAAAAGCAAACCGTATGAGTGTCAACAGTGATAATACTGAAAGTTACCACAGCTGGTCATTGAACGGAAAATGGCTGGTATTCAGCAGTAAAAGAGATGACGGTCTTACCGCAAGACCTTATTTTGCCTGGTTCGGGTCGGCTGATTCAGTGGGAAAACCATTTGTTCTTCCCCAGAAAGATCCTTCTCTTTACAGAAATCTGATAAAAACCTTTAACAGACCTGAGTTTGTAACGGGGAAGATAAGGTTTGGTCCGCGTGATTTCGAGCGTGCCTCAAGAAAGGAGGCTGAAAAAGCAGGATGGAGAGGGAAATAAATGAGCCCTGATTGCAAAGTTTTTATGGATATTTCATTACCGGCATGATTAAACAGGTAACAAAGAAAAAACCACCAGCCAGAAGAAAGGATGAAAAGGATCCTTTCAATTCCGGTAAATATGGTATTTATATAACTCTTGCTTCCGTTTTCATCCTTTCTTTCATTTGTTTCTACCTTTTTGTCAGTTATGTATTCTTTTACCAGGAGAATCAGATCCTTTTTATTTTTTCAGGTGATTATTTCAGTCAGTTTAGTTCAAAACCGGGAGGACTACTGGAATATGCAGGAAATTTCATTGCCCAGGGATTTTTCAGCAAGCTTTACGGAGCCGTGATAGTCTCAGCACTTTTTTCTGCGATCGCACTTGTTTATTACAGAATTGCCACCAGAATACTGGAAAATAGAACATTCCCTTTATTATTAGCTGTCCTGGCAGCCTGTATCCTGATATTGATTCAGACAAATATTAATTATCTGCTGCACAATAATCTGGGATTCCTTCTGACCGGATTGTATTTCCTGTATACAGTTAGTTCCGACAGGAGGATCACCCGGATTTCGGTTCTGGTCTTTTTCCCGGTTTTCTATTACCTGACAGGAGCTTATGCTTTGGTTTATCTTGGAATGTTCATCTGCTACCGGCTTATCAGAAAGGAGTTTCGGGATTTATTGTTAATGATATTTATTGCCGGACTTTCGCTTCTGGCATTCAAATGCATCATTTCGCTGCAGCCCTGGTCTGACATTATTTACTATCCGTTGCCCTCTAAGGATTATTTTATCCGCCCATGGCTTCTATGGATGTTCCTTCTGTTCTTTATCCTTTATCCTGCAATTGTATATTATGCCAGGTCAGTTAATATAAAAAAGGAATTTGCCTTTGTATTCCCTCTTGCATCCTGTGGTATTGTTATTCTCTTAACAGTATTCATGTTGTCAAGAGTTTACAGCAGTGAGAATGCCGCTCTTTTCAGGATTGAAAAATTATTCTTTGCTGCCGACTGGAACGGGGTGATCAGGCAGCAGGAAAGGAACCAGCTCAGGAATCCTGTTGCCCAATACTACTATAATATTGCACTGTCGGAAAAGGGATTACTATGTGAAAGACTGTTTTTCGCCCCTCAGGATTATGGAACTATGTCTATCAGCATCCCATGGAACTCACAGATAAGCATTACCAAAATGTTCAGGGGCGTCTATTTCTACTATTCATTAGGACTGATAAATGAAGCACACAGATGGGCGTTTGAATCAATGGTAATACAGGGATTTCATCCTGAGAACATTAAACTGCTTATAAAAACAAATCTTATTAACGGCAACTATAAGATAGCGGCCAAATATATTCATGTTCTTAAAAAAACGCTTCACTACAGGAGCCTGGCAGAAAAATACGAGAAAATGCTGTCGGATCCGGAACTTATAAAAGCAGATCCTGAACTGGGCGCGAAAATAAAACTGAAACCCAATGATGATTTTGTTATCAGGATAAGGAATCCAAAGTTGAATATAATCTCGCTTTCAGAATCAAATCCTCAAAACAGGAAAGCATTTGAATATAAAATGGCGTGGAGGATGCTTGAGAAAGATGTAGAAAGTGTCGTAAGGGATCTCGGCACTCTGGCCGGACTGAACTATTCAGTCGTTCCAAGACATATTGATGAGGCGCTCCTTATATACAGGGTGATTTACGGACAGTTTTCGGATCTGAACCTTATACCTGTACGCGTTGAGACGGAAAAGCGGTTCG
>CAZTDW010000352.1:0-2744 GCA_964611835.1 uncultured Rikenellaceae bacterium
ATATACTGAAACGGTTATCAGGCCATTTCTTATCGGCAAAAATCCTTTCGACGTTGAGATCCTGACAGGTGGTGTTGCAGCAGGCGGAGCCAGGGGAGCATGGGCCGGTGTCGATGTTGCCCTCTGGGATATCATAGGGAAGGCAAAGGGGCTGCCTCTTTATAAAATCCTTGCAGTCGACAGTGAGCCTCAGACACATCTCAGGGTATATGCCAGCGGTGGAGAATTTACGTGGAGAAAAGATTCCGGGTTCACCGATATCGGGCCGGAAAGCCACATAAGGCAGGCCCTGAGTCATAAGCAGGAAGGCTATACGGCTTTTAAGTTCAGAATGGGAGGTGGATTCGGCAAACTGGGGATAACAATCAGGGATTATGTTCCACATTTATACAAGCTCCGGGATGCGGTCGGACCCGATTTTGATCTTATCCAGGAAGCAAATACCCGCTGGACCGTCGAGCAGTGTCTTGAAATATGCCCCGTACTTGAGGAACTGAAATTCCTGTGGTTCGAGGAACCCACAAAGAGGGTGATAGCTGATTACCTGAAAATTAAACAGGCTCTTCCGACAGTGAAGATCTCAGGAGGCGAGGGACGCAATAACAGGTATCAGCTTGCCGAATGGATGGACAGCGGTGCATATGACATCATCCAGTCAGGTTGCGACGATGCCGGCATGACTGAAAACTGGTATATAGCAAGGATGGCCCATACGAGGGGAAAGCTTTTTACCGGACACAACTGGCAGGACGGATTGATAACGATAGCAAATGCCCATTTGCTGGCAGCTGTTCCAAACAGGTTCCTGCTTGAAACAAACATGACTGCCAATCCTCTGAAGGAGGGCTTGTTCAAAGAAAAAGTGGTTGTCAGGGAGGGTTATCTTGATGTTCCGGAAAAACCAGGTCTGGGCGTTGAACTGGCTGATGATCTTGCTGAAAAATATCCTTATATTCCGGGACATTGGAATATGCCTGATCCGGGAATGCCAAAATGAGAGTCGATAAGAAATAGCATCAGAAGAAGTAAAAAAGAGGCTGTATCAATTCTTTTGATACAGCCTTTATTTTTAAGGATCAGTGTACCTTTAACCTGCTATCTGTCTGATTACGTATTGGTTTTTACATTTCTAGTTGTCATTATTCTCAGGAAGGATATTTGCATAGACTATTATGTAAACACTGCCAGAAACTGAAACATTATATGTATCGGTTGCAGCACCAATCAGACTGTGCTGATAGGGATATTTTTCCGGATCAATGGTATACATTCCTCCATCCTTTGGAAGCATGTCATTGCCAATATAAAGGCTTGTCCTGTCCATGGTAAATCCCGGGAGAAGTGTTATTTTAACACTTGCACTGCCATTATAGTGATGGAGCGAAACATCTCCTACTTTTGTTGCTTTGGTCAGATCATCACATCCCTCTGCGCCGATATACAATTCATAATAGGAAATGAATGTCTCATGCTCAGGCATGGCGCCGTTGGTCCAGCCCCATGAATTGAAATCATGGGTGCCGTTCTTGTCCATATCAAGGTTCATGAAACAATGTACCATGGGTTCGTAGGTCTTGCGTGCAAAAGCCATTAAGCCCTTTGGTTTTGGACCTTCTGACAGAACAGCGGAAACAATTGCGTTACAACCATTGGCATCAGTTATTGTCAGTGTATAAGTACCCGGGCCCAGATTGCTGAGGTCTTCAGTTGTTGCCCCGGTATTCCATAAAAATGCATACGGCGACGTGCCGCCTGAAACAGTTACATCTATTGCTCCATCAGCAGCACCCGCCTTTGATATTTCCTTTACGGTGAAGTCTGCAGAAACACCGTCAGCAGGCTGATTTACCAGGATGTCCTTTACTGCGGCCACACATTTGTTTGCATCGGTAACGGTTACTGAGTAAGTTCCGGCCGGAATGCCAGTAAGGTCTTCAGTCGTTGCTCCATTGCTCCACAGGTAGGTGAGAGGGGCTGTACCATCCATTACGGTAAGATCTATTGCTCCCGTTGATGCTCCGTAGCATTTGACATCGGTTACGTCAGTCTTTGAGCTTATTTTGCAATCAACAGGCGGTTCACAGCACTTTGCAGCGTAATGAATATAGTACCACCATGAACTTCCCGGGCCTTCAATGTCTCCCCCAAATGCCGTGTCGCCCGGAACATCACCATGGATCACAACATAAAATGCACCATCGCAATCAAGTTCCAGTTCAGCCAGTGAAAAACCAATATTTACAACTGTAACTCCGGCAGCTATAGTGTACTTGTGGGGGAACTGCCCGGCAGAAGGTCTTTCAGAAAAAATCGTTGTGCCAATCCAGATCTTGAGATTCTCCTGTGCCGCTGCAAATCCTCCGGACACATTCATGGTTATAAATAAAGAATCATTGGTATTGGCTATCATTATATCGCCAACATCCTTTGTCTGGCCGGCGATAAAATCATAAGTTTTATGCTCGCAGAATTCACTGATATCCGGAACCTTGTTAGCTGGAATGATTGCACCTTTTGTGTCACCCGGGTATTTAACCAGATCTGAAGCAGTTTGATCGGTAACCGACCCTGTCATATACTCATCATCAGGTTTCGAGCATCCGATCATTACCAGTATGAACATGGTAGAGGCAAGAAGAACTTTTGTTTGTTTCATTTTACTATGATTTTTGGTTAGACATAATTTCCTGTTTCAATTTGAATTCATGACACGGTAAAAATAGCCTCCGCTTATTTATATGACA
>CAZTDW010000353.1:0-2719 GCA_964611835.1 uncultured Rikenellaceae bacterium
TCAAAAGCGGTCCCCCATGATATTATCGATATCGAGAAATTGCCGTTAACCATTCTGTTACGGGTGCTGTCGGGAAAATTTCCGTTAAAATCGGCCGTATAATATGAACTTATATTCTCCTGGAATCTTCTGTCCGCATTTATGTCGATCTTTAATCCGGGGAAAGGCTCAACAATGCTTCTTAATGACAGATCAGTCTTGTTCAGGTGAACCGCCGGAGTATTAAGCAGGGTGTCGGTCGTGATCCATCCCCTCGTTGCCGCCTTCTCAAAAAAATCCTTCTCACTGAATCCAAGTATGAACGGGAGGCCCGGAGCACTTATATTATTGTTGTCCTTCGACATACCCAGGAACCTTGCTTCCGGGAGAAAGCCCGGAAGAAACTGGCCCTGCGATGAGGTATAAGTCAGGCTTACTGACCTTATTCCCATCAGCGCTCTCAGGAAATATTCCCCGGTAACAGTCAGGGGATTACGTTTTTTCGGCAGCCTGCCCTCTATGCTTACCTGGGCACCTTCGGCTGATTCAGAAGCCCTGAAATTAACCCTGCTCTCACTGACAATATCAAGCTGTCCTTTAAGCTCAGTCCCGTCATTTTTTACTATTTTAACATTAACGTCTTTCGTCTTGAGGTTATGTACAATTGACCTTACGGCACCTTCCTTGAAATTTACATTGCTTCGTGTAAAGGTCACAGTCTTGTATTCCTTCTTCATCCTCAGGGCAGCATCGGGACGGGTATTGTTTTCAATATTCTTCAGGAATTTTGACTTGTTGTAAAGGGCCGACAGATTGGCCATCCCCGTAAAGGTAAGCTCATTGTGGTTCTGAATCATATTCCCGAGGTTTATGTTCAACGAATCGGGATAGAGAGAACCGGCCTGCCATGAATAATCTGAACCAAATCTTGCATTTGCATTTACCCACGACAGCATCGGCAGCTTGTTTATTGGCAGGTTATATGTCACGTTAAAGAAATGATTATATGATGTGGCTCTTCCAAAATTCTTAAGGTTGGTAAGAACCGAATCCCGCCAGTTCTCATAATCAGTCTGATATCTCCTTTTGTCGACACCTCCCTCAGGTTCATCAATTCTGGCAATATTGTTGGAAGTAAAGTCAATTTTAAGCTGCCTTGTAACATCATACTTGATATCAAGCATCCGGCTCCATTCAAAATCCTTTCTGAAGGTCGGTGATATAAGCAGGTATGGATTATTGATGTTCCTCGTCTTGATCTCATTGTAGTACCTGCTCATGTCAGTCCTGAAGGATATGCTTCTTGGGAAAGGGTAAAAATTGAAGTCCTTAATAATCCTGAAGATAGGGGAATTAAGGAATTTTACATTCTTAAACGGCATAATATTCTCAGGCTGAGCTTCGTAGTTGTAATTTATTCCACCCCTGTAATTTTTTTCCAGGTCAATTTCAGTCCTGGTGCTTGAATTATAAGTTTCATTGTAAGTATAATTGACACTGAAGTTGGCAAGATCCCAGACATGTGGTTTTTCTCCACGTTTTGTTATCCCGGCATTATTGATTGATATTGTTTTCCGACGAGAATATTCCTCGGCAATAGTTTTTATCGAGTCGCGCGCTTCCTGATCGGGCGCCTCCCTCAGCGCATCCTTAAGCTCGATATCCGGGTCGAGCGGGTTATACTGAGGCTTGACACGCGTTTCGGAGTATCCCACGTATACCGGCAGCCTGACGCCAAGATCTTCGGGAAAGAATTTACCAAGTTCAAGTGTTGATGAGACATCATACTGAAGGATCTCCTCCTTGCTTCGTTCGTTCACTTTCTTGTCGATGCTTCCCCATCCAGGGGTGCTCGCCTGTCCGACAATATCAATTGTTCCCAGGTCGGCAAGCCTTGCCTGCAGATGCGTATTGGCCGCCCATCCGCCGTTTTCAATAAAATCACTCAGCCTTAGCTCATTTACCCATATCTCCCCCGACTTGGGATGTCCATCATCAATGTCCGGATTCCTGGTCCTGATAGGATTCCTTACCCCTACCATTATAACCTTGACATTGCTGAGGTTTGGATTACCGCATACATAGACCCTGTTTGAATCGTCCATAAAAGCGAAAACATCTGAAAGGGAAAGGGATGAACCGTCTTCCGACATTTTCCTGTTCCTTTCTTTCTTGGCATCCTGCAGAACTGACAGATTTATGATGAAACTGTTTGCAGCAGGCCAGACTATTGCCCTTTCGGCTTCCGAATCATTGTCATATTTGTCTCCCGGTGGCGTAAGCTTCAGCGGGATCTCGTATTCATAGAAATTCGACCTGTAATCGGATCCCAGCCTTATGAATGCTGTCAGTTCATTGTCATATAAAGGCTGGCCGATAAGAGCCTCGGCATGAACCTCCATCCTGAGACTCTTATACTGCCTGATATCGAGGTTTACATTCTTGTAAGCTGCACGGGCATCTCCGTCAGCAAGATCCTGAACCTTCAGCACCATGGACTGCTCATCAAGCTGCCGCAGCTGAGGATTCTGAGGGTCTACTATCCTGTTGAATCCCGGAGGCAAAACATAGTTTACAGGCTGCTTTGTGGCATTCTCCTCTATGCTTACCGAACCTATTTCAAATGTTCCGTCAGTGGCTTCAGGTATTGTGATACGCTCACCCCCTTCAGTAAAATCAATATTGTATTTCCGCCATTCAGCCCTTACAAGATTAAGTTCAGCAAAACGCATTATCACCG
>CAZTDW010000354.1:0-2611 GCA_964611835.1 uncultured Rikenellaceae bacterium
ACAAAATATTCATAAATCCAATATCTTCAATCGATTTCAAAGGACTGAGCGGGGAGGTAATGTTCTACAAGGAAGCACTTGAAAAACTCGGTGTTGACGTGCAGGTTACCCGCCATGGGAAATTCAAAGGTGCGGTCGAGCCTTTTATTCTTGATGAACTTAGCAAGGAAAACGAAGAACAGATAAGAACATACGTGGGATCTATATGGAACCATGTTGTTGAAAACATATCAAAGGCAAGAGGCCTGACCACGCAGAAGATAAACGAACTGGCTGATAATCTTGCCGGTTATATTCCGGAATCAGCTCATGAGAATGGCCTTATAGACGGACTTATATACCGTGATGCCCTTATCGACACCTTAAAAATTCGGTCGGGCCTTACTCCTGATGATAAGATCATGATGGTTCCGATGACCAGATACACAAAAGTGCCCGATCCCAACAAAATGGTATCTGCAAGAAACAAAATATCAGTAATATATGCATCCGGAAATATAGTGATGGGCAAAGGCACCCAGGATAACATAGGAGGAAACGCCTATGGGGATCTCATCAGGAAAGAGAGAAAGGATTCGGCTGTAAAAGCTATTGTCTTAAGGGTCAATTCACCCGGGGGGAATGCAATAGCTTCTGAAATAATCTGGAAGGAACTTGAGCTTGCTGCCAAAGTGAAGCCGGTGATCGTTTCAATGGGCAATTATGCTGCTTCAGGAGGTTACTATATTTCAGCATCCGGCACAAAGATCTTTGCCAACCCGACAACGATTACAGGATCAATCGGGGTATTCGGACTTCTGCCCAATGCAGGGAAGCTTCTGGATCAGAAACTTGGCATCTCTACCGAAACTGTCAACACGAACAAGAATTCAGATTTTCCATCAGTCTTCCGTCCGATGACCGCATACGAAAAAGTGATGATGCAATCCAGTGTCGACAAAATATACTCTGATTTTGTTGGCCGGGTTTCCTCAGGCAGGAGTATGAGTTACGAGGCTGTCGACAGTATTGGCCAGGGCCGGGTATGGAGCGGGGCAGATGCCATAGGTTTAGGGCTTGTTGACGCTATGGCAGGCCTTAAAGCATCAATCGACAGTGCAGCCGTACTTGCCGGAATCGACAAGTATTCCATAAAAGAGCTGCCCGTTCAGGAAGAACCATATGCAAAGCTGATATCACAACTCAGCGGTGATGTAAAGCTGCGCATACTTAAGAAGGAACTTGGGGAATCATTCAGATTCCTGGATGAACTAAGGGTAATCAAAGAGCTTTCGGGAATTCAGGCCAGAATGCCATACTTTATTGATATCCATTAGTATATGGGTAAAAAAAGAAGCTTTCTCCTGTATCCTCCCGCACTCATTTACGGTTTAATCGCTGCAATAAGGAATTATCTGTACAATTCCGGAATACTTGCTTCGACTGAATTCAGAATTCCGGTTATCTGCACAGGTAACATCACTGTCGGCGGAACAGGAAAAACCCCTCATGCTGAATATCTTGCCGGATTACTCAGGAAAGAATTCAGAATAGCAGTACTGAGCAGGGGATACAAAAGAAGATCTTCCGGATTTCAGATAGCTTCTCCGGGCTCGGGCGCATGTGACATCGGAGATGAACCGCTCCAGATCGCACTGAAATTCCCTGATATATTAGTTGCAGTTGATAACGACCGCGTAAACGGAGTCAAAAACCTTCTTAAAAATTATCCTGATATAGATGCGATCATACTCGATGATGGCTTTCAACACCGGAAAATAAATCCGGGATTTTCAATACTGCTGTCTGATTACAATCAACCGATGCAGGAAGACTTTATGCTTCCCTACGGAAACCTCAGGGAAAGCATAAAAAACATCCAAAGGGCCGACATGGTGGTAATAACAAAAGTCCCACCGGACATCAGCAGGGAAGAAATGCAGAAAACGGCAGGTGACCTGAATAAAACCTGCCGGAAGAAGGTATTTTTCACTTCACTTTCATATGAGGCACCCATAAAGCTGTTTGAGAATTCAACGGGGGAAAAGCCTGAGACTGATGAAAACTCAGCTGAAACCGGGGCGGTTGTAATTACCGGAATTGCATCGCCTGATACTTTTGTCAGTTTTGTGCGAAAAAGATACAGCAAGACGATACACCTGAATTTCCCGGATCATCATTATTTTACGGGAAAAGATATCCGTAAGATAGTTGCGGCATATGAAAGCCTTAATACACCCCGGCGAAGAGTGGTCACCACCGAAAAGGACAGTGTGAGATTAAGAGAGCTCGCTGGTATTCCTGATCATATTAAAGAAACGATATATTATATTCCGGTCAGAATAAGTTTTCCGGCCGGAGAAAAAAATGAATTTGACAATATTATTATTGATTATGTTAGAAAAAATAAACGAGACAACGGCATTTCTAAGGTCGAAAGGAATTGACGGACCTCAGGCAGGTATAATTCTGGGGACCGGACTTGGAGGTCTTACAACAAAAATTAAAAACCAGCTTGAGATCGACTACGGGGAAATCCCGAATTTCCCTGTATCAACTGTTGAAGGGCATGCCGGCAAGCTCATTTACGGGGATTTCGGCGGGAAAAAGATCGTTGCCATGAAGGGCCGTT
>CAZTDW010000355.1:0-2520 GCA_964611835.1 uncultured Rikenellaceae bacterium
CCCCCCCCATCCACAATCCAACCACCACCACCAATCCCTTGATGAAAAGCTTCTTTGAGATGCCCTTCAAAGCCTTCAGAATGTTATCTGCAATATTTCCTGCAACTACCGCCAAACCGCTCTTTACTACTTACTATAAAAGGTGACAATGCCATCTCCGGCATTCAAAATCACTTTTAAAGCCGGCGGCATTGATTCTACCCAAACTTGTTAGTCCTTCGTCTCTGTTATCCTATCCAGGTACTTGTTATTCAAGGTTTTACACACAAAATCAATCAGGCAATCCTACTCTTGAACCAGTCCTAAAGATAAAACATTGTTAAATATGTTAATACTCTATTTTGACGAGTGTCTGAATATATTAGATGAAAGTTTTGTTAAAGACAACCCGTACAGTCAGAAACTAAAAAAACATCGAATTATTTCATTATCTGTTCGATGTTTTCCTAAAAACGGAAGTTATTTATTAGATGACCGGCTTATCAGTTTTTTCTGAGCCAGAAACCGCATGAAACTAGATCTATTTATAGTTATAGCTAATGCCAACGCTCCTTTCTCAGAAAAGGAGAGGATTAGAATATAATATAGCTTATACTGGGAATGATCCCGAAAAAAAGAAACGCTCTTTTCAGAGCGTCGGGTTAAAGATGCTATCTTTAACGATGTTTTAGTAATGCAAAGATAAGTAATTAAACATGAATTCTGCAAATAATACTCCAAAAAAAGAATGAGTAATTGTATATGTTGATGGTTTTAACATGTATTTCGGAATCCTTGAAGCAGGGTTTCTTAACTGTAAATGGTTAAATATTAGAAAATTAGTCAACAATCTGCTACTAGTAAGCCAAGAACTAATTGAAATTAAATACTTTACAAGCAGAGTAAGTAATAATCCCGACAAACAAAAAAGACAAACAACGTATATTGAAGCACTTGAATCAGTCGGGATTAAGATCTATTATGGACATTATCAAACCGATACTACGGAATGCAGGCAATGTGGAAATATTTGGCCGACTTTTCATGAAAAGATGACTGACGTAAATATAGCCACCCAAATGATGATAGATGCATATCAAGACAAGTACGATATGGCTATGATTATTTCTGGTGACAGTGATCTTGTTCCTCCCATAAAGGCAATTCATGAACTTTTCAAACATAAAAGGGTGTTTGTTGCATTTCCTCCAAAAAGGCATAATGCCTCAGTTTCCCTTGTTGCAAATGGATCAATGATGATTGGGAGGAAAAAACTGGTTGACAGTTTATTCAATAAAGAGGTGCCTAAGAAAGATGGATTCATTCTCAAGAAACCAAAAGAATGGATTTAAAAAGTACAGCCCTGATAAGCCAGAAATAAATAAGAAAAATAAACACTGGCTATAATTATGGTTGATACCAGGACTCTACCCCGATTCGGATTTTGTGCTCCAGCCTGCATTCACAAAGCAACACAAACAGCCTTTTATTGCCGGGATGTTATAGGAACTGTATCACTTGAATGTAGTGTAATTGCCACTGTATCGAAAAACTCAGGTTGCTTGTTGCAGGTTACCGGCCAGTTCACCAGAAATGTCTTGCAAATCCGCAATCCTCAATCCACAATCCGCAATCCGCAATCCTCAATCCGCAATCCTCAACCCCCTCACCCCCTCCTCCTGTACTCTATCCACCTCCTGAAAAAGGGATCATCAATGAAATATGACGACCCTTCCTTTATTATCATCCCTTTCTTCACCAGGCGCTGGAGGGCACTGAAGACCGTACTCGCGGCGCCGGTACCAAAAAGATTGCTGAATTCATCTGAAAGGGGAGAAACATCCGATGCCGACATGCCTGTGAGCACTACCATATCAGTCCGGTTAAGGGTGTTCCAGAAAAGCTCGAAATCATTGTCGTGACTTGTAACAATTTCATCCGCCGCCGTTTCGACAATCTCCGCCGTATAGCCATAACGGTTCAGCAGTTCCCACACCATGAAGGCCAGCTGCTGCGTGTAGAAAGGATGCGAACGGGTGATCTTCAGAATGGCATCCGAAATAATTCCTGCCTCCTTTACAAATCCGGTGAAATTATACTCAAGGACCAAGCGGAATTTTTCCTCCGGTATCTTTCCAAGCGTAAACAGGTTACCGAAACGGTAAAAAGGGGAGTCCTTCTTTTCAAAGATCTCCCTTATCATCGATTCGCTGCTGCCCATGAAAACATAATTGATGTTCCTGTGGTTTTGTATTACCGAACGCAACATCCTGTCGAGGCTTGAGTTTATCCTGAATATGTCCTGGAACTCATCAAATACTACTATGATCTTTTCGTCCGGCTTCCCGAGTTTCTCAATGAGGTTTAAAACATCTTCAAGCGGGATCAGATCCCTTGAACGCGGATTGAATGAAATTTCTATCTCCCCAGAAACCGGATTCATTATTACTGAGGGTATCAGGCGGAATGATTTTATAAATCCCTTTATCCTCTGCACCGGGAAAATATTGTAAACCCTTTTCAGGAGCTGGGATGCAAAAT
>CAZTDW010000356.1:0-2499 GCA_964611835.1 uncultured Rikenellaceae bacterium
TATAGTATAAGGTAAAGTATCAGGGTCATAAACCATATCACTGCCACATTTATGATGTAGGTGTCTATGTAGCGTCCAAAGACCTGTTTTGTGGGAGAATAGAAATGCGCCCTTACAAAAGCAGGTTCAGGATCCATATATACCGGATCAAGCTTCTGAACAAGCTCATCCCTGAACTCAATGATCTTCTGTGTTTCGTTCTTGGCAGTAACAAATTCCTCGAGCGCAACATTTGAGTTGTCATTCCTGAGCTTCCGGAATCCTTCCTTGTCCTTTTCCTCCATCTGCGTGATAAGCCTGTCCTTGCGGCTGTTAGCCTCATTGTAGAACCTGACATGAAATCTCCTGACTGATTCAACATAGTCAATGGCCTCATTGATAATCTGAGGTGTGATCTTTTCAGGCGTAAGCATCGCGGCATTTTCAAACCTGATCCCGGGAAGGATCTCTAGTTCCTTGTTGATCTCATTCGATACAAGCTTAAGGTTGCTGTTGAAATCATCGCTTCTTGAGCCTTTTTCCAGGTCGAGCATCATTATGTCGAGCTTACCTTTCAGCTTTGAATTCCAGTAATCTTTCTTGTAACGCGCTATGCTCATGTCCTTATCATACTCATAGAACAACCTTTCATACCTGTTGCTAACATGCTGCTTTACCGCAAGGGCTTCATAACCCCATCTTGCAGTGATCATCTCACCGTACAGTGGGATCTCAACAGGTGAGGAAATCCGTGGATTGAGCTTTTCAAACTTCACCATCACTCCGCTCAGGATTATCTGGGGGATCACAAGAAAAGGAATAAGTATATAAATCGTTACTACTGTCTTGAAACTGTCGGAAATAACCAGACCCAGCATGTTTGCAGATGCCCAGCAGGAAAAGAGCACGAGCCAGTACTCGAAAGTCATTCCTTTTATTCCTGTAATTGCATTGCCTATGATTACAAAAGTCAGGGCCTGGACTGCCGAGATCCCGAACTGCACCAGCACCTTTGAAACAAGATAACTGTTCCAGCTCAGATTGAGAAAGGACTCCCTCTTCAGGATTTTCCTGTCCTTTATGATCTCTTCTGCACTCACCGTCAGACCCATGAATATCGCAACTATCACCGACATAAATAAATAAACCGGGAGATTGCTGTTATCCATAAGGGTGTACTCGGGATTTTTGGCACTTTCATCAAAGTACCTTATGAGGTAGGCAAGGAAAAATGCCAGTACAGGTGCCTCCAGAAAAGTTATGAGCACATATTGCAGGTCAGCTGCTTTTGACAGTATATCACGCTGGGCAAACACCATGAATTGCCTGAACCTGGAAGGAGTCCTGAAATTGATTTCCGGCAGGGAACCTCCTTTTTCGAGATGATCCTCTTTCCTTTCCGATTCATAAAGCTTCCTCCATTCATTGGGCGATATCCGCCTCGTTGAAGTGGGCTTCCCGCTCTCCGTAAACACCTTTGTCTCAACAATATTAAAGATCTGCTCGGGATTGACGTTTCCGCACGAATGGCATTCGCTCTCGCTGTAATCAGCCTGTCCTATCCTCTTTTTGAAATATTCGATCGAATCGACCGGATTGCCGTTATATATCATGAATCCTCCCGTGTCGAGGATTATCAGCTTGTCGAACATCTTGAATATGTCGGACGAAGGCTGATGTATAACCACGAACAGAAGCTTCCCTTTTCTTGCTAGCTCCTTCAGAAGATCCAGGATATTTTCCGAATCCCTCGATGAAAGTCCCGATGTAGGCTCATCCAGGAACATAATTGCGGGCTCCCGTATGAGCTCGAGCGATATGTTAAGCCTTTTCCTCTGCCCTCCGCTTATCTTTTTGTTAAGCGGCGTTCCGACTTTCATGTTCCGGATCTCGTAAAGACCTAAGCTCTTAAGCACATAATCTACCTTTTCTTCTATCTCCTCCTCCGAAAGGTTGCCAAAACAAAGCCTGGCATTGTAGTATAGGTTTTCAAAAACGGTCAGCTCTTCTATAAGCAGATCATCCTGCGAAACAAATCCGATAAGTCCTTTTATCTTTTCCTTCTCCCTGTGAATGCTTATACCGTTTATGAGCACCTCTCCGTCATAAGGGGCATTGATCCCGTTAAGGACGCTCAGCAGGGTCGATTTGCCGGCTCCGCTGGCTCCCATGATGCCTACCATCCTTCCCGACTCACTTTTGAAAGACATATGATGGATCCCTACCTCCCCGGTCCTGAACCTGTATTCAAGGTTATTGACTTCATAAACCACCCTGGAGGCGAGAAATTCCTCCTTCAGAAACTGCATCGTAATGTCCCAGTAATAAATGGGGGAGATCTTGTATCCTTTGATTGCCGATCCCTGGCTGACAGGATAAACGGTATTCTCCTGAAGCAGCTGCCCGTTCATCGACAATTCACCCGACCTGCTGAATCTCATGAAATACATCCCTACAGAAGGCACAAACAGGATCCATATCTCACCCTTAAGCATCTCTTTTCTGAAATATCTTATCACC
>CAZTDW010000357.1:0-2498 GCA_964611835.1 uncultured Rikenellaceae bacterium
GTAAAATGGAAATGAAGTGATCCAACTTTATAGAGATGTGTGTAAAGGGTAGCTTATTGCTTAAGAGGGCCGAGCGTAAAGTCCAGACATTGTATGTCTGGATAGCGAGGAGCCAGGTTGCAGGGACAGTTGGGAGAAGGGTTAAGAAATATATCAGAAACAGGTGAAAAGATCATTTCTCTCCCGTTGCAGAATCGAGAACAATCTGTTCGGCGGATGAGCCTGATCTGCTGAAAACCTTAAAATCCCCAGGGCTTTTTCCTCCAAATTTGATCCTGTCTGTTCCGGAAGCTCTTCCTATTATTATTTCCAATGTATCTTCATGAACGAGTTCAATGCTTCTGATATCGGATTCTTTATCCGCAGGAACCGGTTCAATGGCGGAAGCAAAGAGTACTTTATCTCCCTTCCTTCTCACTATTGCCATTGGAGCCCTGTCTGTAACACTTGCAAGCGGTCCGGTGGCTGTAAAAACTTCATCTCCATTTTTGACCGCCATAATAAGACGGGTGTTTATCTGATCACCCTGAAATCTTATCTCTGTAAATTTCTCTTTCCCCACTTTAAATGCGTCAATATCCTTAAGGTAAGTATATCCCGCCGGGGCGTTTCCCGTAGTGGCGGCACCGGGCGTCAGGTTACAGTATGTTTTGATCCCCTTGTTGTGATAAAGCCAGT
Organism: uncultured Rikenellaceae bacterium; assembly: GCA_964611835.1. GTDB lineage: Bacteria > Bacteroidota > Bacteroidia > Bacteroidales > VadinHA17 > LD21. The sequence continues at coordinate 679 of CAZTDW010000357.1, forward strand.
CGAAGGTATGTTCCTTCCCGTCCAGGGAATTAAGCTCGTCAACCACCAGCAGGTACTCAGGAGCAAGAAGGAGAAATCTTCGGTGGTTCACTTTTTCAAAAGCAGGACCGGCGTCTGCAGCCACTGCAGCATACAGGGGAGAAGCAGCATATGAAATGAGTTTTCCTTCTGCCTCCTTCTGGGATTCGCCGTCGGCAAGGATTGCGTTGTGTCCTGTCGTCGCCTTGTACCACTCGCTGTGTATGGGCAGCCTGTAAGCCTGGCTTGCCGCACGCCCCGGATCAACTCCAAGCTCGGAGCCATATCCGAAGAAGACAAAGGATAATTTGTCAAAATGCCCGTGAAATCCGCCGTACGGACCAAATGTAAGAGCTGCGGTAAGTTGTCCGGGACCTTCGGTTGCAAGGATTGCATGACCGGCACCGGGAATCAGCCTGCTTGCCGTTCCGGGTATGGATGCCCTTTGATCTGCCTTCCTCCCGCTCATTATCATATCCCATGATATTTCTGAAGGCAGTGTAAACAGAAGCCGGTCATCACTGTAGGCCATATAAGCCATTTCGTTTACTGCAGGATTGCCGGGTGTATCATTTACGGAATCTCCGAAACGGGGTAAAGACCCGTCAGACATAAGGTAATCAAAAGCAATCAGGTACATTTTATGCAGCATCTCATGGCTATAGATATCAATGCCTGACCTTCTTGCGGCCTCAGCCATGTGGGTTAGAGCTGAAAGTGTATAATAATGGTAGCCCCAGGAGTTCTCATACCACATGCCTTCAGGCATGACGCTTATATTCATCTGTGTAATAAAACCATTATCCTTGTCCAGCAGAGCCTGCTCCACCATCTGCCTGTCGGTAAGCACGAGCCCTGCATACATCAGGGCAGTATTATGCCATGTCTGCCAGTTAGACTTTCCTGATTTGTAGACATTTATACAATCGGCCATTGCCCGGATAAAGTTCTTTTCAATGTTTTCCTTCTCATCACGGCTCAAAACGCCACTATTCTGAATAAGATCGTAGGCAGTCACAACCGGCACCATCAGGTTAGCCTCATCCAGCGTCTGTTCCTTTATATGTCCTGCACTCTGGTACTTTCCGGTTTTTTCAGCTGCCACATCTATACTTTTGTCGCTGACCGATGCATGCACCATCGGGTATCTTAGATATCTTTCAGCGTATCCCAGAAGGATGCGGGCAGCGAATTCAGCATATTTCCTGTCTCCGGTGACCGCCCATGCCCAGGCAGCATCTTCCGCCACATTGATGTTATGGCTGTGCATCCTGCTGTATATAACATTGTCGTATGGAAATCCGCTATAAACATTTCGGCACTGAGGGCACTTGTGATGATGGTCATCGATTGTCCTAAGTCCTATCTGGCAATCGGTACACTGGTACCACTGGTTATGCTGCCCGCCTTCAGGAGGAAAGACGAGAGGCTCTTCCATAGCCCTGTCAACCATGGAAAAGCGTTTTGCCAGCACTTCTTTACCGGCTGCCTTTTCCGACCAGGCAGCTTTCAGCCGTTTTATTTCCGCGGGAGTTACGGCAATGACAGGACGCTTATTCCTTTCATCCTTCTGCCATTTGTGGCTACTGAGAAAAGATTCAATTTCAGATTGCACCCGGGCCGGTGATTTTGGCGTGAATTCACCTGTTGCCGGTGACTGGCATCCTTTGCATAACAGAGCCAGAAACACAATAGAAAAGATTTGCCGCATTTGTTTAAAACAGTTTTAGCCTGACAGATCAAATATACTAAATGAATTGGCAAAAACCGTTTTGAAGGAGGCTTGCAGATACCTTAATTTA
>CAZTDW010000358.1:0-2485 GCA_964611835.1 uncultured Rikenellaceae bacterium
CCTTTTCCTTTCCGAATGCGATTTCGACGGGAAGGAATTTGCAGTACTTCTTAAGAAGCTGTTCAATTTTATCTTCTTCAAGGAAATCCTTTGAATCCTTGTCGATATAAAGTATAACGTCGGTCCCGCGCTTTTCCCTGGCAGTCTCTTCGATCTTATATTCAGGACTTCCGTCGCAGCTCCACCTAACTGCCGGAGCTGACTCATCCCATGACCTGGAAATTACCTCCACCCTGTCAGAGACCATGAACGAAGAATAGAATCCCAGACCAAAATGTCCGATGATGGCACCCGATTGGTCCTTATACTTATCCAGAAAATCATTTGCACTCGAGAATGCGATCTGATTCAGATACTTGTCTATTTCTTCCGATGTCATACCCACGCCGCTGTCGGACACCCTGATTGTCTTTTTCTTTTTGTCAACTGACACGCGGATTGTCAAATCCCCGGGTTCCCCCTTAAAATCGCCGACTGACACCATTGTCCTGAGTTTCTGCGTTGCATCAACTGCATTCGAGATAAGCTCGCGCAGAAAAATCTCATGGTCTGAATAAAGGAATTTCTTGATTATCGGAAATATGTTCTCGGTGGTTACTCCTATTTTACCTGTTTGCATACCGGTTGATTTTATGGTTAAACATGATTGACGCCGCATATCTTTCAAAAGATGTGCCGAGTCAGCAGACATGACAAATAGTCACCTATTCTTCATTCCTTGCGTCAACGTTGATCTTCAGCTGCCAGATCCCTTTTTCGAATCGATATGCATCATAGGAGAAATCAGGGCCGTAGAATTCCCTGTTATTGGCATGAACCGGAGAGATGGGTACCAGATGGTCAAAAATTATCAGTTTGTCAGACATGAACCTCAGTGATATCACCGCTGTAAAGCTGTATTCAAGAACTTCCCTGTATTTTACGTTGGTCCCGTCGTTAAACCATTTCTTGCCGAAAACAGGATCATCGCCTGGTGTGAAGCTGAGAACGTCGATAACTTTTCTGGTTATCGCCGGATTACCATAATCGATCCCCAGCAGCATCCAGAAGGTCTCGTTCCCCCTCTTCACCGGCCTCAGATCATAGTAAAGCGCACCATACCAGTTTTCAGGTGAATAAACGGTATCGGTCCTGATGTTTTCAGAACTGTAGTCTGCGGTCAGCCCAAGGATTTTGTTCCCTTCCTTTCTCCTGTTAATAAAATAACAGAAGTATCTTGCAGGACTCTCCCTCAGAAGCATGTTCCAGGATACTATTTTCATCTTTGAATCTCCTGATTTTATCTGTCCAAGGAATTTAAGACCGGCGAATTCATGGGTGAATATTGAATCTGAGCGGACATAGCTGTCAATTATCGAGATTATTGAGTCGTTGACCAGAATCTTTTCCTGATCGGGGATCTTCGAATTAAGTCTTCCGAAAAGCCTGTTAAGCTCATCTGATGCATCTTTTCCTCCAGTGGCTGCAAGGCTGGAAATGAATATGGAACAAAGGAGAAGTATCAGGAGCCTGGCTTTCATTTTTTCCCTGCATTTGTCATGGTGTCGTCGAGAAGGGCCATCAGCTGGCTACATGCCAGGGATATTTCCTCAGGGGTGATTATCAGGGGGGGTGCGATCCTGAAGGCCGTGTCGCAAAAAAGGAAATAGTCGAGGATCAGACCGTATGAAGGAGCGTTGGCAATGGCATAATGGACATGGACGGAAGACTCAAGCCGAACGGCAAGCATCAGTCCCTCACCTCTCACTTCCATGATCAGGGGGTGGACAAGAAGCTTCCGGAAAAGATCCGATTTGGAGCTGCATGATTCTGCCAGTTTTTCATCGATTATTACCTCCAGTGAAGCCAGTCCGGCAGCACAGCAAACAGGGTGACCGCCGAAGGTTGTGATATGCGACAGCGGCGGGCCCGATGCAAGGGATGACATAATTTCATTTGACGAGATAAAAGCACCGAGGGGCATTCCCCCTCCGAGCGCCTTTGCCAGGACCAGAATATCGGGTATTACTTCATATTTCATGAAGGCGAACATCTCACCGGTCCGTCCGAAACCTGTCTGTATCTCATCGAAGATAAGAAGAGCTCCTGTATCGTCGCATTTCCGGCGCAGTTTTTCCAGGAAACCGTTTGCAGGCACTATTATCCCTGCTTCACCCTGGATCGGTTCAACGATTACGCAGGCAGTTCTGGAGTCGATGAGTTCGAGCGACCCGTCATCGTTAAAGTCAGCAAGGAAGGTATCTGGGATAAGTGGACGGAAAGGATTCCTGAATTTCTCGCTTCCCTGTACAGAGAGTGCGCCCAGGGTGCTTCCATGGTAAGAATTCCTGAAAGAGATTATTCTGCTTTTCCGTGTCTGTTTTTTTGCCAGCTTTATGCTTCCTTCAACAGCTTCGCTGCCAGAATTGACAAAATAGCAGCAGTTAAGCTTTGCTGGCAGCAATCCGGCGAGTTTTCCGGCATATCTCACCTGTGGACATGTTCA
>CAZTDW010000359.1:0-2458 GCA_964611835.1 uncultured Rikenellaceae bacterium
TGTTGGGTTCTTTTGAACCTTTCTTCGATTTAGCGACTTCGAGAAGCTGAACAGCTACCGGTGGTGTTTTGGTAACAAAATCAAATGATTTGTCGGTATATACTGTAATAACAACCGGTATTACTTTTCCAGCTTTATCCTGGGTCCTGGCATTGAATTGCTTGCAGAAATCCATTATGTTGACACCTTTTGAACCAAGTGCAGGTCCAACTGGTGGTGATGGATTAGCCGCTCCGCCACGAATCTGTAACTTAATAATTCCAGCAACTTCTTTTGCCATAATTTAAAATTTGCGTGTTTATTGCGAGTGTTGACAGTTATTCAGGAAGCATTTTATTATTATAACCGCCAATATCCTAAGTTAATTATCCTTTTCTACCTGCATAAAACTAAGCTCAAGTGGTGTTTTACGGCCAAATATTTTAACCATCACCTTGAGTTTCTTCTTTTCCTCATTCACCTCTTCAATTATTCCGGTAAAGCTATTGAACGGGCCGTCAATTACTTTCACCGATTCACCAACAAAGAAAGGAACATTAAGCTCCTCATCGCTGGCATTAAGTTCGTCGACTTTGCCAAGGATTCTGTTGATCTCCGATTTTCTAAGAGGTACCGGCTCACCATCCTGGGAGCCCAGAAATCCGATTACATTGGGGATATTCCTTAAGAGATGGGGTATTTCGCCTACCAGTACGGCTTCGACGAGGACATAACCGGGGAAGAAGGTTCTTTCCTTGCTTATTTTTTTACCCGAGCGTATCTGGTACACTTTCTCGGTCGGGATAAGAACCTGAGAGACATATTCTTCAAGTTTAAGGCGGGCGACTTCATTGTCTATGTATTCCTTCACCTTCTTTTCTTTCCCTCCAATAGCCCGAAGCACATACCACTTCTTAACGTTATCGCTCATCGGAATAGATCTCCTGTTTAATATAACAAACTGTAAATAAATTCCATAATACGGCCGAAACCAAAATCCATAGCTGCAACGATGAGTGAAATTATCAGTGTTGCTACCAGGACGAGGATTCCGCTGTTCTGGAGTTCGCTCCAGGTAGGCCATGTGACCTTATGAATAAGCTCTGTATATGATTCTCTGAAATACCCTTTAATATCCATGGTTTAATAGTACTATATTTTAGCACGGGAGGAGAGACTCGAACTCCCGACACCTGGTTTTGGAGACCAGTGCTCTACCAACTGAGCTACACCCGTTTAAAAGTCCTGGAATCTGGTCAAGCTGTTGAAATGCGATTCATTGCGTTTCGGAAGCAGCTTCCTTTTCCTCAAGCTTTTACTCAATGATTTCAGTTACTGCGCCGGCTCCGACTGTTCTTCCGCCTTCACGGATAGCAAAACGCAGACCCACGTTGATGGCAACCGGATAGATCAGTTCAACAGTTATGGTGACATTATCACCCGGCATAACCATTTCCCTTCCTTCAGGAAGTGAAATTTCACCTGTTATATCAAGGGTTCTTATGTAGAACTGCGGACGGTATTTGTTATGGAACGGGGTATGGCGTCCACCTTCTTCTTTCTTCAGAACATAGATCTCAGATTTAAATTTTGTATGAGGTGTAATTGATCCTGGTTTTGCAAGCACCATTCCTCTTTTAATTTCTTTCTTATCCACGCCGCGGAGAAGCAGACCAACGTTATCGCCGGCTTCGCCCCTGTCGAGGATCTTGCGGAACATTTCAACACCTGTACATACGGTTTTGCGTTTTTCAGCACCGAGCCCGATCATTTCAAGTTCATCGCCTGTAAGAACAACTCCGGTTTCAATACGGCCGGTAGCGACTGTACCGCGTCCGGTGATTGAGAATACATCTTCAACAGGCATCAGGAAAGGCTTCTGGTTTTCGCGGGGAGGTACAGGGATATATACATCAACTGCATCCATAAGTTCCATAACCTTATCTTCCCACTTTGCTTCTCCGTGCATTGCCCCGAGGGCTGATCCGCGGATGACAGGTGCATTGTCGCCGTCGAATTTGTAGAAATTAAGAAGGTCGCGTACTTCCATTTCAACAAGGTCGAGCAGTTCTTCATCGTCAACCATATCAACTTTGTTCATAAAAACCAGAACCTGGGGGACGTTTACCTGGCGGGCAAGCAGGATATGTTCGCGGGTTTGAGGCATTGGGCCATCAGTTGCGGCAACGACAAGGATCGCACCATCCATCTGGGCAGCACCTGTAACCATGTTTTTGATATAGTCAGCATGCCCAGGGCAGTCAACGTGTGCATAGTGACGGGAAGCTGTCTGATATTCAACGTGAGCTGTATTGATGGTAATACCCCTTTCTTTTTCTTCGGGTGCATTATCAATCGAGTCGAAATCCCTCACTTCCGAGAGACCTTTTTTATGAAGAACCATCGTGATCGCCGCTGTCAGAGTAGTTTTGCCATGGTCAATATGACCAATAGTACCAATGTTCACATGCGGTTTCGA
>CAZTDW010000360.1:0-2434 GCA_964611835.1 uncultured Rikenellaceae bacterium
GTCAAAGGTCATTTAACGGGATTTTAGGGTTAGTCTGGAATCATTCATTTTCTTTCATAATCTTTTGAAGAACAGGACCACCGGCCAATGTCTCCTATAAGCTGTCCGGTGTAATTTTAAAGTAGCAATTTGCCTATTGTCGTGGCATAACTGACGATCTGATTTAACGCCTTGTTCTGAAAAACACTTTTAAAAGTTCGCTGCATTCACCGGCCAGCACTCCGCTTTCAACAACAGCAGCCTGATGAAGCAATGACCTGTTGATCCCTGTATATCCCTTCTTTTCATCATCTGCTCCGTAAACAAGCCTGGGAGCCTGGCTCCATCCGATCGCTCCTGCACACATCCCGCAGGGTTCAACGGTAACATATACCGTACAATCTGTGAGATATTTTCCTCCCAGCCAGCTTGCAGCGGCAGTAATAGCCTGCATTTCAGCATGTGCCGTGGGGTCCTTTAATGTTTCGGTCAGGTTGTGGGCCCGGGCAATGATAATATCATTGCAGACGACTACGGCACCAACCGGAACTTCCTGTTTATCAAAAGCTTTTCTGGCTTCCGCAATCGCTGCCTTCATGAAATGTTCATCCCTGCTTTCCGTCATTCACCGGCAGAATATGACCTAAAAGTATAAAGAAATACTGACTCTTCCTCGAATTCTCCCGGTTAAAAATAAGGCAGGCTGTTTTTCCCTCCGGCAATCTATTTTTTATAATTTTGCTGAACTAAAAAAATCAGGATGTACAGGACAAACACATGCGGGGAGCTTAATTTAAATGATGCCGGAAAGGAAGTGACTCTTTGCGGATGGGTTCAGAAATCACGCGACCTCGGAGGCATGACATTCGTTGATCTTCGCGACAGATATGGCATTACCCAGCTTGTTTTCAATATGGAATCGAACAGTGAGCTGTGTGAAAAAGCAAGAAAGCTGGGGAGAGAATTCGTGATCCAGGCAAAGGGGAAGGTCAGGGAGAGGAGCAATAAGAATCCCAAACTGGGCACCGGCGATATTGAAATAGAAGTAATTGAACTCAATGTGCTGAACAGGAGCGAACTGCCGCCTTTCACCATTGAGGAGGACACCGACGGAGGAGAAGAACTGCGGATGAAATACCGTTACCTCGATCTGAGAAGAGCAGGCGTAAAGAACAATATCCTATTACGCCATAAGGTTGCAAGGGAGGTCAGGAATTACATGGATTCAATAGGATTTGTCGAGGTCGAAACTCCTGTTCTGATAAAGTCAACACCCGAAGGTGCAAGAGATTTTGTGGTCCCTTCAAGAATGCAACCCGGGACCTTTTATGCCCTTCCCCAGTCTCCACAGACCCTGAAGCAACTTCTTATGGTTGCCGGGTTTGACCGGTACTATCAGATAGTTAAATGTTTCCGGGATGAAGACCTCAGGGCCGACAGGCAACCCGAATTCTCACAAATCGACTGTGAGATGTCGTTTGTCGAGAGGGACGACATATTGAATACCTTTGAAGGCCTTGCAAAGCATCTCTTTAAACAGGTAAAAGGCATCGGATTTAACGGACCGTTTCAAAGGCTCACTTACCATGAAGCCATGGAAAACTATGGAAATGACAAGCCTGACCTTCGTTTTGAAATGAAGATAACGGAACTGACTGATATTGTCCGTGGAAAAGGCTTTGGAGTCTTTGATAATTCTCAGTACACCGGTGCAATAGCAGCTTCGGGATGCGCAGATTATTCACGAAAACAGCTCGATGAGCTTACTGATTTTGTAAAAAGACCTCAGATCGGAGCAAAAGGACTGGTCTGGCTCAAATACGGCACCGACGGATCCCTGAAGTCATCAGCCGACAAGTTTTATTCGGGCGATGATCTGGCAAAATGGGTTGAGGCTGCAAAGGCCAGTCAGGGGGATCTGATCCTGATATTGTCAGGAAACAAAAGGCAAACACTAACAGCACTGTCCGAACTTCGTCTTGAAATGGGCAACAGGCTTAATCTGAGGACAAAAGATAGGTTTGTCCCTCTCTGGGTAATTGATTTTCCACTGCTGGAGTGGGACGATGAAACCAGCCGTTTCTATGCAATGCACCATCCTTTCACTTCTCCTCATCCGGCTGATATCAATCTGATGGAAACTGATCCCGGAAAAGTAAGGGCCAATGCATACGACCTTGTGATAAACGGAGTTGAGATAGGGGGCGGCTCGGTAAGGATCCACGATGCTTCCATACAGAAACTTATGTTCAGGGTGCTTGGTTTTACCGAAAGTGAGGCAGAAGAGCAGTTCGGATTCCTGCTGAACGCCTTTAAATACGGTGCTCCCCCGCATGGAGGCATAGCTTTCGGATTCGACAGATGGGTTGCAATGTTCGGTGGACAGGACTCAATCCGCGATTTCATCGCCTTTCCTAAAAACAACTCCGGACGGGATGTTATGCTGGATACTCCT
>CAZTDW010000361.1:0-2430 GCA_964611835.1 uncultured Rikenellaceae bacterium
GAAAGTATTTCCCTTATTATCCTGGCTACATCGCGCTGACCCGGATGCTTTTTGACCTCATTCAGTTCTTTTGAAAAGCTGTCATCGCACGAATGTACTATTTCATTTATCATTGCACTTGCGAGAAGCGCCCAGGAGATCAGGTTCCGTGCATGAATTAAATTAACCATGCCTGTCCCGGTCATGAAGCATGTGCCGTTAATCAGTGAGAGACCTTCCCTTATATGGACTTTAATGGGATCAAGGCCATGATTTTTTAATGCTTCTGCGGCGGGGACAACTGTCCCTTTCACATTTACTTCGCCTTCCCCTATCAAAGCCAGAGCTATATGGGCAAGCTGCACCAGGTCACCACTGGCACCAACGCCTCCATGCTCCGGAACGATGGGTGTTATGTCGTTATTAATGAACTGACAGATCAGGTCAACCACCTCGGGATGAATTCCCGAATGACCCTGGAGGAAGTTGTTCAGAAGGACGACAAGAGATGACTTTACATAGACAGGATCAACGGGCTGCCCGCATCCGGAAGCATGGCTTCTTATGGCATTGTACTGGAGGTTGATCCGGTCTTCATCTTCTATCCTGTACTGGGCCATCGGACCCAATCCGGTATTTATGCCATAAATAATCTTTTCCCTGTGAAAGGATTCAAGAAAGGTGAAGCTGCGGTTTACTCTGCTTTTTGCCTCACCGGATATTTCAATCCCATCTCCGTTGTATAAAATCTTCCTGAAATCATCAGTCGTAATAATACGTTTACCAATCGCCAACATATAAAAGCAAAATTATCTGAAGAGCTAAATTAAGGTTAGTTCGGGTTGAAAAAAATTTGCGCAAAGTAAATAAAACTAATTACTATACCAAATCTTTAAAAGAGAAGAACCACAATCACGAAATAATTTTTTGACTAACTTGCAGCCCCCGGCAAAATTAACAAATCCGGAAGATTTTAAAATAGATTCATCTCAATTTTCTCAGAAAACATAATCGGCAGGGATGAGGTATTGTGTGATAATTCCGACATACAACAATGACACAACACTTGAAAGGGTCATAGACGGAGTAAGCAGGTTCACAGGAGACATCATTGTTGTCAACGACGGTTCAACAGACACGACATCCGGGATCATTGATAAACTTGCTGATGAATATGATTCCCTGAAAGTTATATCATATCCGGAGAATATGGGTAAGGGATATGCAATAAGAAAGGGATTTGACCTGGCCGTGAAGGAAGGATATAATTATGCCATAACAATAGATTCGGACGGGCAGCATGATCCGGCGGACATTCCTGCTTTTGTGGAGAGAATAGAAAATGAACCCGAAAAACTGATTACCGGAGACCGTAACCTTGCAGGCAGAAATATTTCAGGTGGAAGCAGGTTCGCAAACAACTTTTCCAATTTCTGGTTTAAATTCCTGACCGGTATAAAATTACTGGATACACAGACTGGATTCAGGCTTTATCCTCTCGACAAGCTGAGGTCCATGAGATTCTTCACCAGGAAATATGAATTTGAGACCGAGGTACTGGTCAGGGCCGCATGGAAAGGGATAAAAATCGACAGCGTGCCGGTAAGGGTTTATTATCCGCCGAAAGAGGAGCGTATTTCCCATTACAGATTTTTCAGAGACTTTTTCCGGATCAGTGTTTTAAACACGGTGCTTGTCATTATAGCTCTTTTATATGTCAAGCCATTTTCATTTGCAAGGTATCTGAAAAAAGAAAATATCAGGGACTTTGTAAACAAGCATATTCTCCTTACCCGCGAGTCAAACCTTAAAATATCGCTCGCAATTACCCTTGGAATATTTATGGGCATTGTTCCGATATGGGGCTTCCAGCTTATAGCTGCATTGACCCTTGCTCACATCTTCAGGCTGAGCAAGTTTCTGGTTGCTGTTGCTGCCAATATCAGCATACCACCAATGATACCCCTGATATTGTATTTAAGTTACGTGACCGGAGGAATCGTACTTGGAACAGGTTCAAGGATAAGTTTCAGCGGCGAGATCACATTAAGGACATTTGAGAACAATGTATTTCAGTATATTACCGGAGCCATTGTATTTGCAGCTGTTTTTGCAGTGGTTGCCGGACTGGCTTCGTTTTTCATACTTAAGCTGGTACGGAGAAGACCTGTGATATCAGATTGATAAATGGAAGGCTTATTTCTCTTTTTATACGATTATTTCAGAAGCAGGAGGTTCCTGTTCTTTGCTATCGTTACGGCGATTCTGCTGACTGCATTTTTTTTCGCCTCCAGAATACGATTTGAGGAAGACATTGCAAAAATGATATCAGGCGTCGACCGTAAAACTGAAATATCAGCAATACTTACACAGTCGAAATTCCTTGACAAGATCATTGTAAATATTGCGCTTGCCGACACCACTGCTTCTCCATCGCCTGAAAAGCTGGTA
>CAZTDW010000362.1:0-2394 GCA_964611835.1 uncultured Rikenellaceae bacterium
GGGGAGCTTTAATACTACTCACTTTTCGGTCTTCGGTCATCCGTCACCGGTCTTCCGTCACCGGTCTTCTTCAAAAAAATGTCCCCGGCAGCAAATCAGCACACCACCGGGGACTGAGGTCAGGGCGACCAATCGTTCGGGGCGAACGAAGACCAGACTTTCAGAGGAAATGCAGCGAGTCGTCTGGAACCATAAAAAAACCGTTCAATGAAGTATACTCCTGATCAGAAATATATTGCGGCATGTTTTTATCAACAGGCATGGCAGACAATATTTAAAACAAACAGACTTTCAGGTGCAATATAAAAAATTTCGGGGCCAGAATTTCATTTCTGTTGAATTTTTTTTTTATCCGTATATAATTTATTTTTAAGGTCAGATGGGATTCCATATAGTTGACTATTAGATCATTGAGTTTATATATTCAAATATACGGAGGTTTCAGGCCGGAATATAACTTCTGCTCATCCTGGAATACCTGATAAAATACCCCTCTTTCCTGAGTTCTTGGATCAGCCTTTTAGCCGTCCTGGTGCTTACATCAAGCATCATGGCCAGCTCCTCAGGACTCCCCGTGCTCCCACGGGAGATGAGACGGAGAACCCTGATCTTCATATTTTCTTTCTGAAAACGTGTCATGTTATTGGAGCAATTATTGCGACAGGTTGACTGCGATATAAACATAATAAAAAATCGCTAAATTTCCAAAAGTTTAGCAAGTTAAAATTCTGGATTTATAGTAAAAAGCGGCAAAAAACTAAAGAAATATTTAAATAGCCTGATTCCGGTAAAAATCAACCACCAAATCTGCCTGCCTGCTTTGTGTACATCCTGTGATAAACACCTCCTGACTTCATAAGCTCATCATGGGTTCCCGTCTCGGAAACCTCTCCGTTGCTGATGACTATTATCCTGTCAGCCAGAGCCACATTGGTGAACCTGTGGCTAATAAGTATCGTTGTGCGACCCTTTACTATCTCCCTTAACCTGCTGAATATTTCATACTCGGTGTCGGAGTCGAGAGCGCTTGAAGGCTCGTCGAGGATCAGCACGGGCGCATTGCGGAACAATGCCCTGGAAAGGGCTAATTTCTGCCATTCGCCCCAGCTGAGTTCACGACTGTCGTCGAAAAGATTGCCGATGACGGTATCATATCCTGCCGGAAGATTGTTTATCAGATCATGAACACCCGTGACAGATGCTGCCTCCCTGATCCTCTTTTCAGCATCAACAGCCTCAATATCCCCGATCCTGATATTCTCACCCGCTCCCATATTGTAAAGCATAAAATCCTGAAAAACGACTGAGAATTGCTTCCTGTAGGCATCCGGATCAATGTTCCTTATATCAGTGCCATCATATTTAATAACACCGGAGTCGGGATCATACAGCCTTGTGAGAAGTCTTACAAGAGTGCTTTTTCCTGCACCGTTGGGCCCTGCAAGTGCAACGATCTCTCCCTTACTGACCTGGAATGAAACATTTTTCAGGGCAGGAGCCATATTCCCGGGGTATGTGAACGTCAGATCTTTTACCTCAAGGCTTTCTTTCAGTGCCGATGCAGCCTTTACCGGTTCGGCAGCAGTTATCTTTTCCTGAAGGTTCAGGAACTCAAAAGTATCACCAATAAACAGACTGTCTTCATAAAGCCCTGCAAGAGAACCGAAAAGGTCTTTTATATATGACATCCCCTGCCTGAAGGCGAGAATGAACATCGCCATCTGTCCGAGTGTCAGATCCCCCCCAATCGTACGGCCTGCAACAAACAGCAGGAGGAACAGGAGGGCAAGAGCCTTTACAGTGTCGGAGACCGACTCGATCAATGTTCTTTTTCTAATGATCCTTATTTCCTCTTCCTTCTGCTTTGAGAATGATTTTTTAAAAAGAGAAATGAAATAATTGCCTGTCCCAAACAACCGCAGCTCCCTCGAGGGCCTTTCGCCTGTAAGCAGCCAGTTGAAGTAGGCAGATTTCCTTGCCTCAGGCGTCTGACTACGCTGAAAATTGTAAAGGATATCGGCAAAATGCAATCTCAGCCATATCCCCGGCACATTGACAGCCAGAAGGAGCAAAACCATTCCCCAGTGAAGCGAGAAAAGAAGACCTGCCATAAGCAGCAGCGATACAAATCCCCTGAACATGGAGATTATGTTATTAAGTATGCTGTTCGGCCTCCAGGGTGCCTCTGAAGTCGCCCTTGCGAGGCAGTCATAATACCCGGGATGCTCAAAATTGATAAGGTCGAGCCTCACTGCCTTGGAATGAAGCAGGCTGTACATGAACGATTCAAGCTTTATCGACTGGTTCCTGCGAATGTAATTTCCGGCACCCGTCGATACTTCATCCAGGAAATATAGAACAACCACTGCTACGATTATCCAGACTATCTCAGTC
>CAZTDW010000363.1:0-2382 GCA_964611835.1 uncultured Rikenellaceae bacterium
AACGCCACCGGTGTTTTTGCAGATGAGATACACAGGATGGATGATCCTCTTTCAAAGCCCTCAATCCGCCCAAGTCAGGGTGTCCATATTGTTCTCGACGGGGATTTTCTACAGGGCAGCTCGGCAATAATGATCCCTAAAACGGATGATGGAAGGGTGTTATTTGCCATTCCATGGTTTGGCAAAGTTGTCACAGGAACCACTGATACGCCTCTCGAAAAAATATCGGAAGAGCCCAGAGCGCTTGATTCCGAGATAGATTTCATACTGAAAACTGCAGGCAGGTATATGGTCAGGCCTCCAAAACGGGATGATATCCTTTGCATTTATGCCGGACTGCGTCCGCTGGCTGCTGATCCTGAACATCCAGGCTCTACGAAGGAAATATCACGCCGTCATAAGATAACCATTTCTGATTCGGGGCTTTTATCAATAATCGGGGGCAAATGGACATCCTACAGGCGTATGGCAGAAGAGACCATAGACAGGGGTATTAAAGCCGGCATGCTTCCGTCGCGCAGGTGCGTTACGCAGAACCTGAGGTTATATGAGAATAATCAGATATTAAGGGCGGAGCGTCTGAGGATCTACGGGAACAGGGCAAATGAAATTGAAAAATTGATTGACGAAGATCCTGGTCTGGGTGAAAAGATTGTCCCCAGGCTTCCCTATACGCGTGCCGAGATAGTCTGGATCTGCAGAAATGAGATGCCTTATACTCTCGAAGACATGCTTGCCAGGCGGACCAGGGCTCTTTTCCTGGATGCCAGGGCCAGCCTTGAGATGGCTCCGGAAACAGCCAGGCTGATGGCAGGGGAGCTGGGTTTAGATGTGTCCTGGCAGGACGGGCAGCTGAAAGCTTACAATAGCTTTATTATGAGTTATCTGTAGCATATTATATAATAAATACCTGTTTGAATGAATGATTTTATTCTCTCTCTTGATCAGGGAACAACAAGCTCCAGGGCGATAGTCTTTGATGGCAATGGTCTTCCTGTCGCTTCCGCACAAAAAGAATTCACACAGATCTTTCCGAAACCGGGATGGGTGGAACATGATCCAGGCGAGATCTGGTCGACACAGGCAGGAGTAGCTGCCGAAGCACTTGAAAAAGCCGGACTTGAGAGCACCAATATTGCAGGGATCGGAATTACGAACCAGCGGGAGACAACTGTGGTCTGGAACAGGGTGACCGGCAAACCGGTGTATAATGCGATAGTATGGCAGGACCGCAGAACTGCCGGATTCTGCGACAAACTTAAAAATGAAGGTCTGGGGAAAATTATACTTGAGAAAACCGGTCTTATCATTGACGCTTATTTTTCAGCCACAAAAGTGAGGTGGATTCTCGACAATGTTGAAGGAGCAAGACTGATGGCAGAAAGGGGAGAGCTTGCTTTCGGAACTGTCGACAGCTGGCTTGTCTGGAACCTTACAAGGGGTAGCCTGCATATAACTGATGTATCGAATGCCTCACGGACCATGATGTTCAATATACATACCCTGAAATGGGATAAGGAACTTCTCGGAATATTCGATATTCCTGAAAGCATGCTTCCTGAAGTGAGGTCATCGAGCGAAATATACGGAGAGACTTCGGGATTATTCAAATCAGCTATCCCGGTTGCAGGAATTGCCGGCGATCAGCAGGCAGCCCTGTTCGGGCAGATGTGCACGGAACCCGGAATGGTTAAGAACACATATGGTACCGGATGCTTTATGATGATGAATATCGGCAGGGAGCCGCTGGAATCAAAAAGCTGGCTGCTTACTACAGTAGGATGGAGGATTGGAAACGATACAATCTATGCTCTTGAGGGAAGTATTTTCATTGCAGGGGCGGTGATTCAATGGCTACGCGATGGGCTGAAGATCATTTCAGGTTCGGGGGAGGTGGAAAAACTTGCCTCTTCCGTTGAAAACAACGGGGGAGTGTATTTTGTCCCGGCATTCGCCGGACTGGGAGCCCCTTACTGGAACCAGCATGCAAGGGGGACAGTCGTTGGCATTACCAGAGGGACCGAATCAGCGCATCTGGCAAGGGCTGCTCTTGAAAGCATTGCCTATCAGACACTTGATGTGCTTCTGGCAATGCAGAATGATTCAGGGATCAATATCCGTGAGTTGCGGGTCGACGGAGGAGCCACCGTAAATAATACCCTTATGCAGTTCCAGTCCGATCTTCTTCATGCAAGGGTGGTCCGTCCGAAAATTACGGAAACAACTGCCCTGGGTGCTGCTTACCTTTCAGGGCTTGCGGTAAAATACTGGAGCAGCATGGAAGATATAAAAAGCCAGTGGCAGCTCGACAGGGAATTTACACCCAGAATGTCTGAAAAAGAGATTGCATCGCTTGTAAACGGATGGAGAAGGGCAGTTAAA
>CAZTDW010000364.1:0-2310 GCA_964611835.1 uncultured Rikenellaceae bacterium
TTTTATTCATTATTGCCACAAGTCAATTTATACTTGACCGAAAGGGATAAGCAGTAATACATTTATGTAAATCAATAACATATCTGAAGATTTGGTTAAAACATCTGCTCTTGAACGTGGCAAATATGGATATCTCCCCGGAGGCTGTCTCAAAAGTCCTTTATGTAACACTGTGTTACCTTTGGCGCCTTTGTGGTTAAACATAAAGAGCTGAACCACAAAGGAACCAAAGGCTGGCACAAAGGGATGCACAAAGCAGGTTTATAGTCTAAAAATTACTAACTTATCAGGCGCTTCCGAACAATTAATGATCCTGAAATGTCTTATCAAAAAAGAACCAGTGATTAAATACAGGCTATGACCAGAATCAGAATGCAGAAACCTAATAAATAAAATGATTACGGACAAGTTGAAATCAGCCACTGCGCTTGACTATCCACAAAAAATGCCGGTACTTTTCCTGGGACACGGCAGCCCGATGAATGCAATAGAGGAAAATGAATTTGTCAGGGGATGGAGTAATATTGGAAAATTCATTGCCAGGCCATCTGCAATATTTTGTGTGTCTGCACACTGGGAAACACGCGGCACTTTTGTTACTGCAATGGAAAAGCCCAGGACAATTCACGATTTCGGAGGATTTCCCGAAGAGCTTTACATGGTGCAGTATCCAGCTCCGGGAAGTCCCGGACTGGCTAAAGAGACCTCTGGTATAATAAAAAAAGCAAATGTTGGTCTCGACGAAACATGGGGCCTTGATCATGGATGCTGGAGTGTCGTGAAACACCTTTATCCGGAGGCCGACATCCCCGTGATTCAGATGAGCCTGGATTACAATCTGAGTCCCCGGCAGCATTATGAGCTTTCAAAGGAACTGAAGATTCTTCGAAGAAAAGGAATACTTATTATTGGAAGCGGCAATATGGTTCATAACCTCAGACTGGTTGAATGGAGTAAACTTAATGAGGTTTATGCTTACGACTGGGCAGCCGAAGCCAGTGAAAAAATGAAAAAATTCATTTTTTCCGGTGATCACAAACAACTGATCAGTTACCAGACGCAGGGAAGAGCTTTTGATCTGGCCATTCCTACTCCCGAGCACTATCTGCCATTACTATATGTTCTTGCTCTGAAAGAAGAAAACGATAATATAGAAATATTCAATGACAAGCCTTTAGCAGGCTCCCTTACGATGACTTGCTTAAAAATTGGCTGAATCTAAAAAGAATCGTAAATTTACTTCAATACCATTTGTTCTGAACAATGTCCCAAAATATTAATGACAGGGAAAAGGGACCGGTTAATGATCAGCATTATCTCTACCCTGATTATTTCGCAAGGTTTTATGATCTGATATACCACCAGGTACGCGATGGCGTAGATAACAATTACTATCTGAGTAAAATTCTCCAGACAAAGGGGAAAGTCCTGGAAGTTGGTTCCGGTACAGGCAGACTTTTGACCGAGGCCCTTAAAAATGGTGCCGACATTTATGGAATAGATATCAGTCCGGCGATGATAGATATTCTCAAATCCAAGCTGAATGTCGATCAGAGATCCAGAATAACCCTCCAGAACATAGTTGATTTCAGATCGGAATCCGGATTTGACCTGATCATAGCCCCTTTCAGGGTATTAATGCATCTGAATGAAAAATCTGATCAGATGAAAGCCCTGGACAATGTTTATGATCATCTTAATCCGGGCGGCACGTTCATTTTTGATGCTTTTGTCCCGGATCTGAAAATGCTTATAAACGGCATGGATAATGTAACTGATTTTGAGGGAGAATTTGAACCCGGCAACCGGATGAAAAGAACTGTCTCAACCAGGCCCGACCTGATGAACCAGATAATCAATGTATCATTCAGGCTTGACTGGAATGAAGGGGAATCAGATTTCTCAGAAGAGTGGCAAACTCCCATGAGGTACTTCTTCAGATTTGAGCTCGAGCACCTTGTTGAGCGGTCAAAATTCAGCAATTACAGGATCTTTGGTGATTTCGATGAGAATGATCTGCAGCCTGAGTCAAGGGAATTCATAATTTCATGCCTGAAATAGCGGATGAGGTACAAGGTAATAATTCCGGCATTAATAATTTGTTTAACCATTCAAGCCCAGAATATGAGACCAGCCGACTATGGGATACGTTTCGGAATTTTAAAATCAGGCCATAACAATGCAATAACAGATGTTCCCGGAGTAAAGGTGGGACATATAACCGTTAAAGAAGATAATTTTATAAATACAGGTGTAACAGCCATCCTGCCCCATTCAGGTAATATTTTTCAGAACAAGGTGCCTGCAGGG
>CAZTDW010000365.1:0-2280 GCA_964611835.1 uncultured Rikenellaceae bacterium
AGGAGACATAGGAGTCGGCGGACGTGAGATAGGATATCTGTACGGAATGTATAAGAGGCTGAAAGGGGATCATACAGGTGTTCTGACAGGAAAAGGAAGCAACTGGGGCGGATCGCTCATACGTCCGGAGGCAACCGGTTTCGGAGGTATATATTTTGCCAATGAAATGCTTAAAGCAAAAAATGAAACACTTGCAGGCAAGATCGTTTCTATCTCAGGATTTGGCAATGTAGCCTGGGGGGCCGCCCTGAAGGCAACGGAGCTTGGGGCTAAGGTCGTTACGATCTCAGGACCTGATGGTTATGTTTACGATCCTGAAGGGATCTCAGCCAAGAAAATAGACTATATGCTTGAACTTCGGGCATCGAATCAGGATATAGTAAAACCCTATTCCTATGTGTTCGAAGGTGTTGAATTTCATGAAGGGAAGCGTCCATGGGAAGTAAAAGTTGATATAGCTCTGCCGTGCGCAACCCAGAATGAGCTCAACGGCGAAGATGCCAGGGTCCTGATCGCAAACGGGGTTATGCTTGTGGCAGAAATATCGAATATGGGATGTACTCCTGAAGCTGTTGAGGAATTCAATAAGAATAAGATCTTATTTGCACCGGGAAAAGCAGTTAATGCCGGAGGTGTTGCCACATCGGGGCTCGAGATGACACAAAACTCAATGAAGCTCAGATGGAACAGCCAGGAAGTTGATAACCGCCTCCATGAAATAATGTGCAACATCCATGGCCAGTGCGTGAAACACGGTAAGCGTCCCGATGGTTATGTCGACTATGTTAAGGGTGCAAATATTGCCGGATTTCTGAAGGTTGCCAATTCGATGCTCGACATGGGTGTGATATAGGTGCCAGGAATAATATTATTGATTTGTGGGGACGTAATATATTACGTCCCCACTATATTTTTGTATATTTACCTGTCTCAATTCCTTGTGCTATGCAATCAGATATTTCGCTGAAGCATAAAATTGCTTTAGGCCTTATTCCCGGTGTCGGTGACATTAATGCAAGAAAGCTTGTTTCCCACCTCGGAAGTGTTGAAGCTGTTTTTGAAGAATCTTACAGGAACCTGATAAAAATCCCCGGTATAGGCGACAATCTTGCAAGATATATTAGCAACAGGTCATACCTCGGGCTTGCTGAAAATGAGGCGGATTATGTCACAAAGAACAACATAAGGACGTTTTTCTACCTTGATGATGATTATCCGTTCAGGTTAAGACAATGTGATGATTCACCGGTTGTTTTTTTCTTCAGGGGTAACTGCAATCTGGATGAATCGAAAATCCTTGGAGTTGTAGGAACCAGAAGTGCAACAGCCAGGGGGAGAGAGTTATGCGATAAAATCATCGGAGGGCTGGCGGCGTCACATCCGGAAATGATTATTGTGAGCGGACTGGCATACGGAATCGACATTGCATCACACAAGGCCGCACTTTCAAACAATATCTCAACCGTTGGGGTTCTTGGTCACGGTTTCCGGACGATGTATCCGTCAGTACACAGGCCTGCTGCGGAAGCCATGCTGAAAAAAGGCGGGCTGATCTCCGACTTCATGTCGGGAGAATTGCCGGAGCGTAACAATTTCATCAAGAGGAACAGGATCATAGCCGGCTTATCTGATGCAATACTTGTCGTTGAATCCGGAGTAAAGGGTGGTGCCCTGATCACTGCCGACATCGCGGCTTCGTACAACAGGGATATTTTTGCTGTTCCCGGCAGGCCTGAAGATCAATGGTCGGCCGGATGCAATGCGCTGATAAAGACCAACAAGGCAGCTCTTGTGGAGTCAGCTGACGATATTGAGTTTCTCCTCGGGTGGAAGACCGAAAAAACAAAGCCTGCCGTTCAACGTTCACTTTTTTCCGAACTTGATGAGAGTGAAAGGATGGTTTATGAATATATTTCAAAGGAAGGGGAATCGGAGATCGATCATATATGCCGTACGCTTGATATCCCGGTTTTCAGGCTCTCTTCAATCCTTCTTCAGATGGAGTTCAAAGGCCTGATAAGATGCTACCCGGGGAATGTATACAGGGTGGTTTAGGATAAATTACTCAACCTGGTTGCCTGCCCTGCAGCCTGGCTCCGTCGCTAAAAACACCCACCGGGTGTTTTTTTAACGCTCGGCCCTCCCGCTCTCCTGGGAGCGGGGGATAAGAGGGGGTGAGGCGAACAGGAGCGGGGGATAAGAGGGGGTGAGGCGAACAGGAGCGGGTGTCTTGTCCTGAAATAGGTTGACAAAAAATAGAAATTTTGTCAACTTAAATTA
>CAZTDW010000366.1:0-2247 GCA_964611835.1 uncultured Rikenellaceae bacterium
GTAACTGCCTGCGACTCGATACGCAGGTCATAATCACCGGCATCATGCCAGCCTCCCCTGTCAAGATGGGGAACATGCTGGGGGTGTTTGAAATCGGTAAATGTCTGCGGCCCCTGTCTGTATCCGTCAAAATGAATAATGTCGGTGGGCGCCATCAGGGCATCATCGAGGTGGCAGTAATCATGCCATACCCTTGATCCCTGCTCGATACGCATGTGGCACATCTGAACAGGCAGAAAATATTCAAGGGTTGGCTGCCAAACATACCTGTCGTAAATGTCATTGCTTATTCTGAAGATATTTGATTTTACATCACCGTAGCTTATGTAATAGACTCCCGGATCTTTCAGGGCACTGAAATCACATATGGCATAATTGTATCTCAGGAATTTTCCCCAATCTGTTGCAGGGGCTGAAAATACCTTTGTATGATTTCCATCAGGATTGATCTTTATGATTTCAGCGGTGCTAAAAGATTTTATACTCTTATCTGCCTCAATAACTGCTCTTTTGGGCTCACCCGGAAGATATCCCACCTGGCTTATATGTATCACCGGGGTATAGGTGTAGTTTTTCAAAGCATTCGGGGTAATTTCCCATGAGATAACATCATTGGTTTCTCCGGAAGGCAGCGGGCTCCTTACAATGAACCATGATGCTTTCCTGTCCTTCCGGTCGTCAACCAGCTGCAGGTTTCCCTTAAGTGCCTTAATTGTCATCCTCTGTGACTCGGTTTCAGGGGCAACGACAAGGACCTTCCCTTCAGCATAAGGTACGAGTTCATCACCGGTCATAGGGCTGTAGGAATCTGTCGGGAAGATGCCTGTCCGTCCATCCATATTCCAGCTTTTGCCAAACAATACCGGTGGAAAAAGCTCGATCTGGAACCATGATTTTCCGATCCATTCTTTCGGCATGGCTTTATCCAGGTCAACAGTTAAAAGTACCTTTGAACCTTCTGCCTTCACGGTTACATGATACTGTATCCGGGTGTCGGGATTTATAATCTGTGCGGTTATTGTCCCGGCAGCACGATCCACTTTTTTGGATCCTTTTTCAGGCCAGGTTAAGGTTCTCAGATCGCCATTGGCTGCCACGCGCTCACCGTTCTGGATGATGGTAATGCCTCCCTGGTGGCCCATCTGATAATTGTCGTCATAGACCATAATGTTCAGACCCGGCATCTCAAAATATCCCAGGTCGTTGATAGTCAGTGCTTCCTGTCCCTGAAGGGATTTTAGGAATCCCAGGAGCAGAATAAACAGCAAAGCCGGAGCTGAATATTTTACATTTTTCATAATAAAAGGAGTTAGGTTTTGGTACTGTGGTTAATTATGTAGCTAAAGATAAAGAATTATTGAGCCAATGTCAATTTTATGGTTTTCACCTTGTCCGTAGGGCATACAGAATGAATATAAACGGATTTAAAACGAATGTTTTAAGGCTTTATCAAAAGTGTTGTAAATTACTATTATATCCTTAGCGGTCTTTGTGCTACCCTTTGCGTACCTTTGCGGTTAAACATAAAGATCTGAACCACAAAGGACAACAAAGGTTGGCACAAAGGGGCCGAAGGTAAACTACACCATAATTAATTGCTTTTGATACGGCCTCAGGATTATCAATTTGAAATAAGCCGCATTTGACCTCCCTTTTGATAATTTATTCATATTTTTACCTTACTTAACCTATCGGGATAGCAAAAGACCGGATAAACCCAGCGGGATGATTAAAATAGTGCACAGGCTGAAACTGATTTTTATTTTTGTACTGTTCCTGATATCAGGCTGCACCACCGACCCTGAAAATATTGCCGAAATCGACCATGAACCGGTCATTGAACCCGACTATTCAGGAGTAACCATTCCTCAGAATATTGCCCCAATGAATTTCATGATCAGAGAGGATGGCAAATTCTTCAGCCTGTATATAAAATCATCAAACGGTTTTGAGAAAAAGATCAGGTCAAAAGATGGGATTGTAAAGTTTTCCGGTGCGACCTGGAACAAGATTATGAAAAACACCGGCGGTGGGACAATATCAGTTGAGGTTACAGCAGGTATAAATAAAACTGAAGGCAAAAGGTACCGGGCTTTTAAACTTCATGTAGTAAGCGATCCGGTCGATCCCTGGATCTGTTACAGGCTTCTTTATCCCGGATATGAGGCCTATAAGCAGCTTAAGATAATACAAAGGAGTACTGAAAATTTTACTGAGAAATCGCTCGTCGAAAACCAGTTGCTTGAG
>CAZTDW010000367.1:0-2211 GCA_964611835.1 uncultured Rikenellaceae bacterium
GTTGTTCTGGTTCATCAAAGGAAATCTCATCTGACAGTTCGTTAATGTCGCCACGCTTGAAGGGGAAATGCTCCCTGAGCTGATTTCCGGTCATAATTATGCCTTCAACAAGCCCCTCGGCAAATTTCCCATCCCCGAAATGCCTGCCGACAACCTCCCTGATTTCGTTCCAGAAATTATCAGGAACCTTCGAGTTGATGCCTCCGTCGCCTATTATCGCGAATTCCCTGTTCTTTACCGCAAGGTAAAACAGGACGCCATTATGGTTTTCAGTGGCATGCATCCCTATCCTTCTGAAGATCCAGGAAGCCCTGTCCAGAACATTCCCCTTGAAAAAGGTCTCGATGTGAACCCTTATTTCACCGGATGTTTCATTTTCCGCTTTCCTTATTGCATCACGGATCTGCTCCTGCTGTTCTTTTGTAAAGAACGTGGAGGCTTTGATTTCCATCTTATTACAGTATATTAAAACTGAACCTGTGGTGCCCTTTCAGCGCCCTCCATAGCCTCAAAATAGGGCTTGGCATTAAAACCGAACATTCCTGCAAGGAAATTCTGGGGAAATCTCTTTATATATGTATTGAATGACTGGGCTACCTCATTGAATTTTCTGCGTTCAACCGAGATCCTGTTCTCGGTACCTTCAAGCTCAACCTGAAGATCGCGGAAATTCTGTGTTGCCTTCAGCTCGGGATATTTCTCAACAACGACCAGAAGCCTCGAAAGGGCAGAGCTCAGCTCTCCCTGGGCTGCCTGGAACTGCTGCATGTTATCGGCTGTCATATTCGTCGGATCGATCGTTACCTGCGAAGCTTTGGCCCTGGCTTCTATAACCCGGGTAAGGGTCTCCTGTTCAAATTCTGCAGCGCCCTTAACTGTATTCACAAAGTTGGGAATAAGATCCGCCCTGCGCTGATACTGGGTCTCGACGTTACCCCACTGGCTTGTAACGCCCTCCTGAAGTGTGACCATCTGATTATATACCTTTGTGCCCCACGACACCAGGCCTATTACTACAAGTGCAACGAAAGCACCGATTATGAGCCATATCAAACAACCTTTTTTCATGATAATCTTTTTTAAATTTTACCAAAGGTAATTATTATTGATAAATACGATATTACCGGTGTTTCAGTTTTTTTGACTGAAATGCACACAGGCTCAGTGGAGAGATGGGGCGAGGGGGCGACAAAGCGAGGGAGCGACAAAGCGAGGGAGCGACTAAGCGAAGGGGCGAGAGAAGCCGAAGATTTTTGCGAAAATCTGCTCCCGAGAATTCGGGATGCGGGAAACTAATATGTTCCAGAGTTCCAGACTTTGCCCGCCGAAGCCGCGCGAAGGCGGGGTTCCATGGTTCCAGAGTTCCATGGTTCCAGAGTCTAAAAGTTTCAGAGACGAAGGGACGAACGGGAGATAGATGGCACAGGGCGCAGAGCAAAGTGCACAGGCTTTGCAAGCCGTAGCCTCGGCGAAGGCTTGGCACAGGGCGCAGAGTTCAGGGCATAAGACACCCGGCGCCCGACGCCCAGAGACTGGCGTCAAGAGCCTAGTGTTTACCGCCTGGCGCCCGGTGCCTGGTGCCTACCGCCTGTTGCCCAGAGCCTTATGTATCAACGAAAAGACTGAGGGACATCGAAATCAAAAATAAAAAAGACTCCTTATAAGACTCCTTATAAGACTCCTTATTTATTTCCTTTCATGAATCACAATCCAGTCATAAATATGTATTTTTGGAATTTATTTCAAGCAAATGAAGACCATAGCTATTGTAGCCGGAGGGAACTCCTCTGAATTCGGGATATCAGTAAAAAGCGGCGCAGAAGCCCTGAAAATACTAAGCCCTGCATATTCTGCATATATCATCATGATAAAGGGTACAAACTGGTACTGGGAAGACAGCAAAGGCCGCTGTTACGGCATCGATAAAAATGATTTCTCACTTAAGCTGGATGACGAAAGGATCAGGTTCGACGCTGTTTTTATGGCTATCCATGGTTCTCCCGGCGAGAACGGACTCCTTCAGGGATACTTCGATATGCTTCAGATCCCTTACACCAGCTGCAGCGCCTTCTGTTCGGCACTGACATTCAACAAGCAGGCATGCAAGCTTTACCTCAAAGAGTATGGGATACCTATGGCCGAGGCAATCCTTATACGCCGGTCCGATGAAATAGACCCGGAAAAAATAGCAAAAAAAATAGGCCTGCCGTG
>CAZTDW010000368.1:0-2207 GCA_964611835.1 uncultured Rikenellaceae bacterium
GGTTGAATGGTTGAATGGTTGAATGGTTGAATGGTTGAATGGTTGAATGGTTGAAAGGTTTAATGGTTGAATGGTTGAGATGAGGTATGTAAGAAATATATTGGTTTCTGTTTTACTGACTTCAGTACTGATTTCATGCACCGGGAAAGTCAGAAATCCTGAAATATCCAGTGTGCTTATCCTCAGCGGACAAAACAATCATGAATGGCAGAAGACTTCACCGCTGATTGCTGAAATACTTGAAAATTCAGGGCTGTTTGAAGTCTCGATTACCAATGATCCGGATACGCTTTCATATAACAGCCTGAAAAGGTACCATGTAATACTTAGCAACCGGAATACCTGGCCGGATACCAGTTCCCGCATGAGCAGCCGATGGGAAAAGGAGTTTTTGAAATTTGTCGGTAAAGGAGGGGGATTCGTTTCATTACATGCAGGATCTTCAGCATTTTACGGATGGGATGATTTTCACAGGATCGGCATAGGCCGTTGGGGCAGGGATACCCGTCATGGACAGATAACAACCGGCAGGATCTCTGAATTAGATCAGGATCATCCGGTTACAAAAGGGTTAAGAGAATTTTATATTACAGATGAATTCTGGGAAAAAACAGATATTTTTCCCGGATCGATACCCATTGCAAAAGTTTATGCGGAATCCGGATCTGATGGAAAGCCGATTTTTGAACCGGCATTGCTTTATAATCATTTCAGGAAAGGAAGATGCATCTATATTGCCCTTGGCCACGATGAAAAGGCGATCAGAAATACGGGATTGAGGACCTTGCTTGTACGTTCAACCCAGTGGGCAGCCCGAGAGGATATTAATGATGAAACCATCCCCTGGTTTCTTCGTGAGAACTCAACTCTGAAGGAAGAAGATTATTCCTGGTGTGAGACGGATACCTCGGTATGCCTTAAAAACAGCTCCAATCCTGTATGGCTGTTCAACTTCAATGACCGTTACGGAAGGCCTTATTTCCACCCGTTAGCAGCAGGAAGTTCGATATTGACATGTGTCAGTCCGGTTGATCATCCATGGCATCTGGGGCTCTGGTTTTCATGGAAATTCATAAACGGGGTCAATTATTGGGAGTATACAGATAACAAGATATCTGGCACAGCAGGATACCCTTCAGAAGGATTGACTGAGATAACAAACATTGAGATTGCAAAAGGAAGTGACTTTTCCTGCAGGATCTCGATGGATCTGAGATACCATCCTGATAAAGGAGTACCTGTCCTTTCAGAAGGCAGGTTTATAAATGTCAGTCCGCCCGGGAAGGATGGAAGTTATTCAATTGATTTTGAATCTGTTTTCACTCCCTTTGATGATGGTGTGTATCTGGACAGGACCCCCATTGAAGGAGAACCTGAAGGAAAATCATGGGGAGGTTATGCCGGCCTATCAGTGAGGTTTAATCAGGATTTCACATCCCCTTTCACAATATCTGAAAAGGAGAACAATGATCCCAAAACCAGTGAATGGTTATATATGGGATTCTTGACCTTAACAGGGGATACAGCAGGAATATGCATATTAAAGAGCCCTGATTTTACTACAAAAAACACAAGATGGTATGTTATTAATGATCCCTCCGTTCCATTTTATTATTTCAGTCCGGCAGTATTATATGACGGTAAAATTGCACTTGAAAGAAACGAGAAACTTATTCTTAAGTACAGGATCTGGATAATGCCCCATAAAACTGACAGGGAAATACTGAAGAAAAAATATCAGGAGTACACAAAGGCATCTTAAAATTTATTGCGTGGTTATTAATGTTTAAAACAATGAATAAGGAATTCAAAACCAGGAGTAAAATCTCAAGAAGGGATTTTGTTCAGAACTCGGCAAAGGCTGTTCTGGGTGCTGCAGTATTACCCGTCATACTTCCTTCATGTAAAACGGGGAAAAAGGCAGGTGAAAGGATCAATATAGCTCATATAGGTGTAGGCGACCGCGGAAAATGGGAACTTATTTATTATTTGCTGCCACTGAGAGGTGCAATGAATGTTGCTGTCAGCGATGTTTTCAAAAGCCGTCGCGATGAAGCCGCATCTGAGATCAATCAGTTTTACAGGAATAACAATGATCCTGCCCCGGAATGTAAAACATATCTCGATTTTGAGGAGATGCTTGCGGGGGATGATATCGATGCGGTACACATTACAACGCCTGATCACTGGCATGTTCCGGCTGCCAT
>CAZTDW010000369.1:0-2189 GCA_964611835.1 uncultured Rikenellaceae bacterium
TTCCAGTTTAATGGTCCCTATTCCCATCTTGTAAGCGATCATTAAATATTCTATCTTTTCAGGTGCAATTCCAAGCATTCTGGCAGCGGCCGCATCTCCCGCAACCCAATCGGTGGTTATTATCTGCGACTTCATCTGTACAACATCTTCCTTCGATACACCCTGCGGGCCGTGTTTCACAAGCACGTTGTAGCAATCAATCACATTCAGGGTTGGTTTCTTTTCAAACAGTGCATAATCGGCAATGCACTGATGCAGGTTGTTGGCATGCCAGTATCCCCTGTTCCATACAATCCCCATGGCATTCTTCAGGGCGCAGGTCATACGGGTTGAGTTGTGATCTTTTAATACAGGTACATTTATAAAAACATCCGTATCGAGAAGCAACTCATGAACTTTTGCATTCTTAAGTTTTACCCCGGTGGGGATCTTAATCTCCTGATAGTATTTTTCAGAATTGGCCGGCACCACCTTTGCACCAGCTGATCTTGCAGCTTTTTCTATGCCTGAATTCCGGTAAGTATTGATCCAGTTGTCAATTGTGTGATCAAGTACATATACATCCTTAGCTCCTGCCTTAATACAGTGCTCGATGATCCGTTTCACCAGAAGAGGATTTGTATTTGCAGCAAGATCAGGGGTCACATCCCAGCCTATATTCGGTTTGACGAGCACTCTCTGGCCTTTGCCGACAAAGCTGCCCATACCTCCAAGTTCCTGAATACCAAGGTCGAACATTGCATCAGGGCTGCCGCCCATTACTGCAACCATATCGTATTTTGCTCCCGAACCGGATGAAGCCCATAACCTGTCATATTCCCCAAGGCTTAATGCAGCTCCCGTGGCAATCCCGGCACCCAAAGAAGTTTTAAAGAATAATCTTCTCTTCATTTTCAAGTCATAATATGACAATAACGGAAAGGTGCCGAAAATTACGACTTTTTTCTTATTATTCCATATTGATTGTAAATTGTATATTCGATGGCAGGTTGATTTAATTATTTAGATTTGCCTTAACATTTGTCAGTGTTAATTGTTAAACATAATATTATTTCGATATGAGAGTACTCTGTTACGATTGTTTTTCGGGAATCAGCGGCGATATGAACCTGGGCGCGATGCTTGAACTGGGGATTGAAAAATCTTATCTTACAGGCGAGCTTGAGAAGCTTAATCTAAAAGGATGGGAGCTCGTTGCAGAAAAAGACCAGCGGCATGGAATTGTGGGGACAAAAGTCACTGTCAGACAAATAGGACATGATCACAGCCACAGGCACCTGGCAGATATTGAAAAAATAATATCGGATTCCCAGCTTGATGAGGAGGTAAAAAAACTAAGTATGCGAATCTTCATGAAGGTTGCTGATGCCGAGGCCCTGGTGCATGGCATTCCGGTTGACAGGGTACATTTCCATGAAGTCGGAGCAATAGATTCCATCATCGATATAGTAGGTGCCGCCATCTGCTTCCGTGCGCTGAAGGCAGATGCCGTTTATGTGTCGGAAGTTGAGCTTGGAGGAGGTTTTGTCCTCTGTGAACATGGAAAGCTGCCAGTCCCGGCCCCAGCTACAGCAGAGATAATAAAAGGCATTCCTGTCAGGAAGGGAGGTGTTGATTTTGAAGCCACAACTCCTACAGGTGCTGCAATAATCGCTGCACTGGGTACTGACTTCAGAAAAACCCATTCATTAAGCATCGAAAAAACCGCATACGGAATCGGGCACAAGGAAAATCCTGATGTGCCTAATCTCCTGAGGGTATCGCTGGGCGAAACAAACACTGAAGAAAATACCGGACACGATGCCATTCAGCTGGAGTGCAATATTGATGACATGAATCCTGAATTTTATGATTACATCTCCGAAAGACTCTTCAAGGCAGGAGCTTCAGATGTATTCTTCACAAATATCATAATGAAAAAGGGAAGGCCGGGAATTATTCTCAATATAATATGCGAAACCGGGCGTGCCGATATCCTTAAGGAGATAATATTCCGTGAATCGACCACTGTAGGCATCAGGACATTTCCTTTCAGGAAAGACACCCTTGTAAGGGAGTTCACCCGGCTGAATACTGTTTTTGGTGATGTTGTTGTCAAACATTCATACCTTAAGGGATCAGAAGTATCGGTAAAACCTGAATTTGAGGATGTGAGAAGGATAGCAGCCGAAAAAGGGATACCGGTAAAA
>CAZTDW010000370.1:0-2187 GCA_964611835.1 uncultured Rikenellaceae bacterium
GATCTCCTTGCTGTATGAGAAGTTATCAATGAAGATTTCGGATAACTGGGTCTAATGACAAGCCCGCCTTTGGTCTTTTTCACCTCAATAGGATCATTGATCTCAGCCTTAGCTGCAACCTTTTTTATTTGCCTGTTCAGATGTTGTTCTGATATTTTGGGGAGTTTTATTTCATTGTTGCTGATCTCATATTTCTTGAGAATCGCCAAAAGCTCTGGTCTGATTGGTATAGTTTCAGGAGTACCTGTTTTCTTCTGAGTCAGCTTAATAACTTTTGTTCCATCATAAAGTTCACTAATCCTGTCTATCCTGCAATAATCTGAGAACCTCTGGGCTGTGTAGCAACCGACAAGGAACACATCTCGTGCATCATTCAGTTCTGGATTTTCAGAAAGGTTAAGATCAAGAATCTTCTTGAGTTCTGTCTCATTAAGATAAACTGAAACAACATCGCTGCTAATGGGCTTGAAGGCACGTCTTTCAAATTCCGAATTGATGTGAAGACCATTTTCCTTTGATTCTTTCAGGATAGTTTTAAGCCATTTTATATGTTCCCCTATGGTGTTGGGGGAGTAGTTTTTCCCATTAAAGAATCGTATCCAGTCATTATAAAAGTCGATGGTTATATCATCAAAATCTATGGGGAACCTCTTTGGTCGATAATTCAATCTCTGACCTTTGCCGATTTTCTCCTGTAGGTCCACCTGGTATTTGTCAAGCTCGGTCTGCATACTTTTAATGTTCTTTACTGTTGCAGCTGAGAACTTTTTTCCGCCCCGGTAGGTCAACCTGTTTCCTTCCTTTGCATCATCAATGTATTTCTGGATATAAACACTTAAGGTTTTTGCAGTTTCCGGGGCAATGGGATTGAAGAACTTTTCCACAGTGTTATTGATCCATTGTTTATCCTTGATTTCCGCAGACATAATTCCTTTGAGAATATGTTTTTCCAGCCCGTCAAGCCTGTCCTGGATTTTCTCAATCTCTCCTTTAAGTTCCGGTGATGGATCTTTAAGGATTTGCTTGAATTTTCCCGGTTTGTTGCTCCATGTGGCAGGATACACCTGTATGGGAAGCGTGATCCATTCGTCCAGGGATTTTCCCTCTTAGAGTCTTAAATGAAGCGGGACAGTCAGCTTCTTCTTGGATTTCGATCTGATATAGAATTTTACTGTTGCCATAGGCCCTATGTTTGAAAAAATAAGTTTCAGGATAATTAGTAAGTTTGAATAGTTACGAAGTATTCACTCAATAAAAATCTGAAACTTATGGATGTACAAGTTAAGAAAATTGATTTTAAGGATCAAAACATTTATGTTGGGGGTTGGGGAGTAAAGTCTTCATTCAATCTTAAATACATTTTTTACATATTACTAAAAGACCTTTTTGTCTTTTTGTAAATGTTTTGTACATTTGCACCTGTAACTTATAATTTAATGACATGGGAAAAAATATCTATAATAAAAGGACACTGGGAGAAATTGTAACCGAAGATTTCAGAACTGCCGGAATATTTCAGAATGCGGGACTGGATTTCTGCTGCGGCGGAAAGAAACCTCTTGAACAGGCATGCAATGAGAAAAATATAAGCGTTGCAACAATAGTTGAGAAACTTGAAGATCTGAAATCATCTCCGGCAAATCCCGGACAGAATTTCAATGAATGGCCGATGGACTTCCTGGCTGATTACATTGTTAACATCCATCATACTTTCGTGAAGAAAAACCTGCCCGACCTTCTTTTCTACACACAAAAGATAGCAGATGTGCATGGAAACAATCATCCTGAACTTACAGAGATTGCAGAATTATTTGGAAAGATCAACACCGAGCTGCTTCAACACCTTAAAAATGAGGAGGAAGTGTTGTTCCCGGCAATTAAAGAAGCCATGAAAGGGAACTCATCTCAGGCACGAAAAACCATTCTTTCAGAAATAACCCGGATGAACGGTGAACATGAATTCGCCGGCGGTGCAATGGACAAAATAAATGAAATAACTGACGGTTATACGGTTCCTGCCGACGGCTGCAATACGTACATGGTAACCTTTAAACTGTTGCATCAGTTCGAGGATGATCTTCATATTCACGTTCATCTTGAAAATAATATTCTCTTCCCAAAGGCTTTAAGTCTGTAAATAAGATATCTGCCAGGCTTTATCACTGCAGTTTTTGCCAATTCATTTAG
>CAZTDW010000371.1:0-2178 GCA_964611835.1 uncultured Rikenellaceae bacterium
GTATTTATGATTTTGACAAAGATGGAGATACCGATATTATCGGAGCAAACTTCGCTGAGAATATCCTGAAGATGTGGATCAATGGAAAGAAAAAGTAACTCTGGTAAACAGCTGATAAGGGATTGACTTAAAAGTTACTTATTGTATCATGAAATATGAATCAATTAACGTAAATTTGATATGGTCGAGTAATTAATCCGGTAAAACCAACTGAGGTTTCAAATTTGCTCCGGCAGATAAAGTAATATTTCGCAAATAAAATGAGACTCATCATTCCTGAAGTTGTGATTTGCTGTATTCTCGCGGTGTTTCCGTTTAAAACATCCCATGCCGGGGGAAACAACGGCGCAAAACAGGTTGTCGTGATTTCGGTTGATGGTTCGATTAATCCGTCAAGCGCTGAATATATTAATTCAGGTATCAACCATGCACGCGAAAAGAATGCCGAATGCCTGGTCATCAAGCTTAATACACCCGGAGGGCTGTTAAAATCAACCAGGATAATTGTTACTGATATTCTCGAATCTGAGATTCCTGTTGTGGTGTTCGTTTACCCCGGAGGATCCCAGGCAGCATCGGCAGGGGTTTTCATAACCCTTGCTGCAAATATTGCCGCGATGGCACCCGGCACAAATATCGGTGCCGCGCATCCGGTGACAATGCAAGGCCAACAGGATTCCATTATGAATGAAAAAGCCACAAACGATGCCGCAGCATTTATCAAGTCTATCAGCGAAAAACGGGCACGTAACGTCAAATGGGCCGAAGATGCGGTCAGGAAAAGCCTATCGATTACCGAGACTGAAGCTATGGAAGGAAACGTTATCGATATAATAGCTATTTCAGTGAAGGACCTGCTTGAAAAGACTGACGGAAGGGAGGTCAGTTTAACAGATGGTATAAAGGTATTGGAGACCAGGAATGCTGAGGTTATTGATATCGACATGAATTTCAAACAGAAGATCCTCGGTTTGCTGAGCGATCCTAATATCGCTTATATATTGCTGATGATCGGAATATATGGAATTATGTTTGAGCTATATAATCCAGGAGCAATATTTCCCGGTGTAATTGGAGGTATCAGTATAATTCTTGCTTTTTACTCATTACATACTCTGCCGGTAAACTATGCAGGTCTGGCGTTAATTATATTTGCAATAATCCTGTTTCTCGCAGAAATAAAAATTGTCAGCCATGGCCTGTTGGCAATTGGTGGAGTCATATCATTAATCCTTGGATCAATAATGCTTATAAATACTGAATCAACTATGGAAGTGATCAAAATCTCCTGGCAGGTAATTTTAATAATTGTTCTTCTGACTGTTGCTTTCTTCATATTTGCAATAGGTTTTGGAATAAAAGCACAGAGGAGCAAGCCCACCACCGGGATTGAAGGGATGATCGGAGAAACCGGAGAGGCAATAAGCAATCTGGAGCCTGAGGGACAAATAAGAGTGCATGGTGAGGTATGGAATGCAGAGAGTCTGGATGGTTCCGTCAGCAAAGGCGCAAAAGTTAAAATTGACCGGGTTTCAAATCTTAAATTGTTGGTCCGGAAAACAACATAAAAACCAAATGAAAGGGAAATCAATATGGAGCAAGTATCGTACACATTATTAATAACGGGAATAGTATTCCTGTTGATTGTTCTTGCAAGTGCCATACGGATCTTACGTGAGTATCAACGCGCAGTAATTTTCCGTTTAGGAAGACTGATAAAAGTCAAGGGGCCTGGTCTGATCCTGCTCATACCTATTGTTGACAGGATGGTGAAGGTAAGTCTGAGAACGGTTGTGATGGATGTTCCACCCCAGGATGTAATCACAAAAGACAATGTTTCAATTAAAGTGAACGCAGTGGTCTATTTCAGGGTGATGCAGCCTGAAAAAGCGATTGTGGAAGTGGAAAATTTTCTGTTAGCCACTTCCCAGCTTTCACAAACCACACTGAGAAGCATATTGGGGCAATCAGAACTTGATGAGCTGCTTTCACAGCGCGACAAGATAAACCATGAGCTGGCAAAAATAATTGATAATCAGACTGAGCCCTGGGGAATTAAGATATCGATGGTCGAGGTGAAGCATATTGATCTGCCGCAGGAGATGCAGCGTGCAATGGCAAAGCAGGCTGAGGCTGAAAGAGAACGCCGGGCAAAAGTCATCCATGCTGAGGGTGAAT
>CAZTDW010000372.1:0-2134 GCA_964611835.1 uncultured Rikenellaceae bacterium
GAAGTATATAACAACTACTGATATGATAATCCAGACTATCCCCTGGATTCCCGAACCTGCCGATACAGCTCCAGTGATCTCATCTATCAAAAGCTTTATCAGGAAGATCAAAGCAAGGGGAAGAAAACTCTGTACAAGAGAAATCAGGATATTAGCGGCAGCCCAGCCCGGAGCGCTTTTCCAGACAAGCCCGAGTGACTCCCTGAATAATCTGACCTTTTGATTCATCTGACACGAAATCAGGTTCCCAAATTACTTAAAATTAAATATTTTACCCACATCAAGCAGTCCGCTGCATTATTTTTCCCGGATTCCGCCGTAAAAACGAGATACAACATTACAGGCCGGGGGAAAGGCAGCTGTTATTATATTGCTGAATATCAATATAAAAGATGATATATATCAATCATGATATTGCTTTATGTCATCCATTTAATTGACAAATAGCACTGATTAAGTTGATGGATATTAATTAGTTATAGCGAAAATGGTATTATCCATGATAATGGAATCAGGGGAAAGGCAAAGTCACATTAAGAAAAAGAGGTTATATTTTACAATGATCCTGTAAATCTCATGATCATGGCCGACAATCTGTTGAAAAGGTAGTTCGGTCTTGTCTTTCTGAAGGATTTAAGCGGAACCGGATTCCCTTCCGGATATTCGATCCGGATGACTTTCCCGGCTATCAGGGTTCCTGGCAAAGGAATATCTTCATGAAGATTGCAATCGCCCCTGGTTACAAAAAATAACTTATCGTCTTTTTCAAATTTTCTGACAATCCTGTGTACAACAAATCCCTTTTCAAGTTTCCAGGTTATTATGTCTCCTTTTTCAAGAGCGGAGATATCGCCGGCTGGTTCAATAAAAACAATTGACCGGGGTTTTATTGACGGGTACATGCTAAAGCCGTCTGCTCTGAGCTTAAGTGTTTTACCCTCTGAAAGGAGTGTGAATCCGATCTCTTTCAATGCAGAAAAATCACGTTTATTCATTCCTGAGAATATATTCAATGATGCTTCTGTCGGGCCTAAATGAAAGCGTGGCAACCGGTACTTTCGAACACATCATAGAAACGGAGCCCAGGAATCTGGCTATCATGTCGGGACTGTAGTTATGCTGAATGCTGTTTGCCACAACATATGATACTGCCGAGGCTTCCTTTATTGGACTCAATTCATTATCCGTTCCGTGTTCAATAAAGAATATCCTGTCGATGGGAGATTCCCTTGGACCGTCATTTCTGTGGACCGGGGTATTATACATCCTGTACACGCCGTCGGTGTTCCTGATTATCAGGCGGTCGTCGTGAATTACCTGTGCCCCCACGTTATCCCAGATCTTTGACATCGTTGTCTTGCCTTTCCCGGAAATGCCGCTGAAGAGATAGCCGTTGCCGCCATAGTATACGCCTGAGGCATGGATCATTATGTCGGCGTTTATTGCTGACAGGTAATAGAGGATAAGACCATCGAGGGGATATTCCAGCGGGTCGGTTTCATAGCCTGCATTTTCAATGTAAAGATCCCATTCCCTGAGGGTAAGGGAAAATTTAAGAGTTGCCCTTTTGTAAGTAACCGATTCAGGGAAATTTGTCGTAAGCAGCATGTCGCCGTTCTGTTTGTAAACACTCCAGAAATTGTCGCTCCTGCTGATCTTATATCCCTTTATCTCCACAATGTAGGGAGCCACGAACAGTCTTTCCGAATCTTCTCCCGGCCTTAGGCTTCCATGATGAACCCTTATCCTTACATCATAATCCGACCGGGGTACAATATTAAGATGAAAACGTTCATCCGGAACCAGTTCCGGTCCGTCTTCATGCGACTCAAGTCTGATATTATATCCCGCAATATTCAGATTATACTCTCTCATAAGTTTGCTGATTCAGAAGCCCTTTTCTGATTAACGGGAATTTTACTGGAATATTATTTTATAACTTGATGATGAGATAATTACTCATATTCTCAATAAACGATAATATATCCTTTGTTGCGGTTTCATGGTCAATATCAAATTCTTCCGTGAATTTTTCCACTATCTCACCCACATTTTTCTTCCCGTCGATAAGTTCCCAGATGCAGGCACCCGTCTCATTCAGGGTAAACAGCCTGTTCATGTCGGCAATATTGTT
>CAZTDW010000373.1:0-2108 GCA_964611835.1 uncultured Rikenellaceae bacterium
TTTTCCAGCCTGTGTTACGGTGTATCCAGTCATTGACCTTTTTGTAATAAGGTTTCCATACCCTCTCATAGGTCTCAGCAGAACAGAAGGTTGAATTCTGGGTGCCAAAGTCGGTCCCGCATATAAAAGCTGCATCAATCCTGTTACCTATGACGCCGTAAATGCGCCGTAGATTTTCAATTGCAATGTCAGTCTGCCTGGCATAAATATCCTTCACGAAATCTTCCCTGATAAGAGTTGAAATATACCATTCACTTACGCCCCTGATTCCTTTTGGATTCTTCAGCTGTATTGCCGGGACCAGTGCAATGTCGCCGAGTGCAGTTCCTCCAAGCGATGCAATTACCCCTTTGCCTGAATTTTCAGCACGGGATGCCTGTTGTTTCCAGTATTCAAGATCATGTCCGGCGATAAGGGCGAATTCTTCAAGATTGTCTTCCAGTCTGAGGCTGGAATCATCAAGTGGTTCCTGTCTGTCAAGGGCATCAAAAAAGAATCCCGTCTTTGGCATCATTGCACTTGGCTTAACTCCGGTATCACCTTCCGGATACATCAATATATCACCGTTTTCATTATAGGTGTAGTTGAATGTACCCGGGAACAGCACCTCCTGGCCCCAGGGGGTTTTTGCCGCTTTCCAGTCTCTGTTGGGAACACCAAACATATTTTTCTCACCGATCAATCCTATGACATCAATGTTCATTGTCCTGATCAGTTCTTCATCTACTTCTCCCAGCATCTGATAGGGTTCAGTGACCTTAACCGGTCTTTTCTCCAGTCCGTAATAATCGCGTAGCTTCTCAACTATCCGTACATGGATTCCGGTTACTGCTGTCGAACCGAAATCCACAACCACCCTCTCAGGCTGCTTGTGATTGATTGTCTTGAGGAAATTTTGTCTGGATGTATCTGACATGTGATAACGGGTTAATTGAATAACAGGTTATAAAGTTAAAATATTCCGATTATCATCAAACTTCATGATGCAATTTTCCAGGAAGTAAAAGCATATTTCCATATTTTTTGTAACTTTTCTATGATTTTAAATATTTGCAAATGGAAGCATATCCTGTTCCCTATCCGCTGATATTTAATCCGCTGAAACATTATCTGCCTTATATCAGGGATTTTGTCGATTTCAATACCAGAACATCATCAGTCAAAGGATACGATTCCTCAGAACTCATCAAGGTCCTGAAACATATCGGAACATCGGTGATGGATGTGTATACCGGATCAATGGACCTAAGACAGATCTTCAGTGAGATCTGCGTTTTTCTTGAATCCCGGAAACTTATGTCAAAGGAAACTTTTGCATCATGGGCCGGGACAGGTTATTCAAGCTACCGGATAACGACTCTGTCTGACAATTCCACCTGGACTTTAAAATACCACGACAATGAAAAGAGATATGTCCATATCTTTCCGGCAAGGTCAAGTCCGTTAACATTCAGGATAAAAGCGAACACACTTAAGTCGGCAATCTTGTATCTTATATTGATAGGCAAGGATTATGTAACCGAAGATGACCTGAACAGAGCAAGGGCAATGACGGGATTGTCGCCTGTTAAAGATGTTACAGAGACCGAAGCTGTGACAGAACTGATAGATATCATCCGGAATTGAGTCCTTTCTGCCCTACAGCTTAATAGCTTATATAGTTTGAGTCCGCTTTTGATTTTGCGGATTTTTACCTGGTTGATGATTTGGACACGTTCATCAACGATAAACCCATGATAATCAAATTAATTTGTGTATAAAATAAACCAATATTATATTTGATTCAGTTATAGAATCGACGACAGTTTAAGATTCTTTTTTTGTTAAGAAAGGAGCCAGCGTCCCGGTAATCTTAGTCGCAATTCTACTCCAATAGAAAAAAGATTATTTAAGGATGCTGGCCTTTTCAAAAGTAAGAAAAAAATAAAATTGATGAATAACTAAGGGATAACGGAATTTAAAGAAAAACTTCAGGTTTATTACCTGTCTTCATTTTCCCTTTTTGCTTTTAAATTGTCAGGTGGGGGCGGCAGTTCTGCCGCCTCTGTCTGTTTATAAAATCCCTGCAATTATAATCCGGCATTTATTGCAAATGCCTGTGGAAAAAA
>CAZTDW010000374.1:0-2056 GCA_964611835.1 uncultured Rikenellaceae bacterium
GCGTGGAGGACAAGGGATCTGACTCCGACTAATATTCCTTCGCTTGATGCAAGCTGGGCAAAAACCCTGGCAGGTATGACTGGCAGGCAGTTTGAGGTTAAAAGTGGCGGTGCGAAAAAATTTCTGGAATGCATTGAAAAGGAGGTTATACCGCTTGTCGAATCAAGCTATCGGGTTTCAAAAATTGAAAGAGGTCTGGGAGGATATTCGTATGGCGGACTATTCTCTCTTTACGTGCTATTCAGTAAGCCTGAGTTATTCAGCATTTATTATGCAGGTAGTCCGTCGATAGGCTATGACAAGGGATTTCTATATAATCATGAGAAAGAATATTCAGGTTCACACCGGGATTTAAAAGCCAAACTTTTTATGACTGCAGGGGGAAAAGAGGATTCAACAATGGCAATAAATGTGGATAAAATGGCTGGTATCCTTGAATCACGAAAGTATTCCGGATTAACTGTCACAACATTTGTATTTCCGGATGAAACGCATCAATCCTGCATGCCTGCATCGATAATCAGGGCTTTTCGGGTTCTCTATAATAAACCATAGAACAATCAGTATTGTTGGTCAGCCTGCCGGTTCTAAATTAAACTTTTATTGATTCCCAAAACTTGTCCAGCCCTTCCGTGGGTGAGTGATTGCAGAATTCATTGGCCTAATGTAAACAATAGTACTCATGCTCCTGTTCTGCCAACTTTGTATCAGAAATATCCATTGTATAAAAGGGAACTATGCCTTTTGAATAGTAAATATTATGACTTATTTTTAAAATTTGTCATTGCGCTTTGGTTTGAAAACTCACATCACAAATAGAAGAAAACCATTATGTCCAACAAATCTTCATTATCAAGACGACATTTTATAGGTATAGTACCTGCGGCTGCAGCTGCACTTAATGCATGCACTGCCAATGATCATGAAAATCAAATTCCTTCACCAGACTATTCGATTCCCGAGAGTGGTTTTCACGGCAGGGATGAGAACAGAAGAGACTGGAGGGGGGATAATCGTTCCGGCAGGGTTATCTTTCTTTCCCATTGCACGCTTAATCAGAACGCCCGTATTGTTCATGAAGGAGACTTCCCTGCAATGTTTGAGCCCCTTATTGATTACCTTAAGGAAAAGCAGGTTGGTTTGATTCAGATGCCCTGCATTGAACTCTATGTTTTGGGACTTGGCCGTTTTGACGTGCGGGTCGGTATGGAAAGTCCTGCTGGCATGAAGCGGCTTAAGCGCCTCATTGATGACCAGATCTTTACTATCCGGGAGTATCTATTCCAGGGATTTGAGATAGTGGGTATCGTGGGCAAACAGGGAAGCCCCAGTTGTGGGGTGACTCGTACATGGCTTGACGGTATTCAGCAGGACGGTCAGGGTGTCTGGATCAGGGAGCTTAAGAAGCGCCTTGAGGCAGAGAAACTTGATATCCCTGTACACGGTGTAGATGATTTTAAACAGGATGAGACAATAAAATGGCTTGAGGAAAGGCTTAAGGGACCATATGAAAAGAGCTCTTTTTCAGGTTCAATGGTAGTGTAATGCAGATGTTGCTCCGTCAGGGCTCTTGAAGGGGTAAAGCTATTTCCAATTCACTGTTTCGGCCAAAAAAATCCCTTTTCCCTACAAATTTCGGTACCTAAAAACCGAAACCTCAAAATGGTCTTGCAAGTGTATGATTTCTTCAAATCCTTCCTTCTTTCACCAGTAAAAAGGAAGGTATTGTAAGCTATTAAAAGGTAAGAACCTTAGCTCCACTCTTCAAATAATCTGTAAGAGGTTTACCCATTCCCTTCACATCATAACCAAGTTTTTTAAGGTCCTCAGATACGCCATAAGAATTGGAGCAGGCTATGCATGCTTCAACTACAACTCCATCTTTTTGCATTACTTTTAATTTTTCCTGAAGCTTGCAGTTTTCAGAAATCAGCCTGGCTGATGGTCCCCAGATTATTAATACTACATCCTTAAACCAGTTATTTGTCTTTGCTGCGTGTGTATACATTAATGCAACTCTTTCAGCAACATAGGGATCATCACTTGTCCATATAAC
>CAZTDW010000375.1:0-2051 GCA_964611835.1 uncultured Rikenellaceae bacterium
ACACAACCATATCAACGTCTCACAAAAAGCCAAAAAAATCGTCATGACTTAATAACATTACAAATCCACGCAACCAAAAAACACAACACGTATGCTATAGATACGGAGGCCCGAAAAAATAAATTAAATATGTCAAATAATCTGCTTGAAAAGCTTGATCAGATCCTCAAAGATCTGGGATCTTTCGTTGTTGCATTTAGCGGAGGGGTAGACAGCTCGTTCCTGCTTTACAGGGCCCACTCCCTAAAAAAGCTTAATGTGATCGGGGTTACAATCCGGACCCCCTATATACCGGACATCGAAATAAATGATGCCGTTGAGTTTGTCAAGATCCACGACATTAATCACAGGATTATTGATTTTTCATTTCCGGAAGCGATCAGGAACAATCCGATTGAAAGATGTTACATCTGCAAAAAAACCCTTTTCACGGAATTGATTGCCTTTGCATCCGAGAACGGATTCAGACATGTCGTCGACGGTTCAAACGCAGATGACACCAAAGACTTCAGACCCGGACTTAAGGCACTCCGGGAAATGAATATAAGAAGCCCTTTGCTTGAAGCCGGATTGACTAAAAAGGATATAAGGGAAATAGCTCTCAGGTACAAGCTCCCTTTCTGGGATAAGCCTGCAATGGCCTGTCTTCTCACCAGGATCCCGTATAATACAGAGATCTCTTCAGAAAAACTAAAAATGATCGAGAAGGCCGAATATTTCCTCCTTGAAAAAGGTTATCCCGGTTCAAGGGTAAGGTTGCACGGTGATCTTGCCCGGATTGAATGTCTTCCTGGATATTTTGAAAAGATCATTCGCTCTCCTGAAAAAGAACTATTAATCGATAACCTGAAGAAAATAGGTTTCAGATATGTATCTTTGGATCTTGAAGGCTACAGATCAGGCAGCTCAAATCCTGAAAACACAAAAATATGACCAGAAAAGACATTGAATTACTACTCAGGGAAGTTAAGAATGGCGATAAGACCGTGGATCAGGCAATGGAAATTCTCAGGGATTTCCCGTACACCGATCTGGGTTTTGCAAGGATCGACCATCACAGAGAGATACGTACCGGTTATCCGGAAATAGTCTATTGTGCAGGCAAAACTATTGACCAGGTGGCGGAGATTTTCAGGGTAATGTCTGAAAAGGAGAACAATGTTATAGGAACCCGTGCCGGCAGGGAAATGTTTGATGCCGTAAAACATAATATCCCGTCAGCCATATTTTATTCGGATGCCCGCATTATAAGCGTTCAGAAAAAGAAGCTGACATGTCCTGAAAGCAGGATAGCCGTGATCACTGCAGGCACATCGGATATGCCTGTTGCAGAAGAAGCAGCCGTTACTGCCGAACTTCTCGGCAACAATGTATTAAGGATCTATGATGCCGGAGTAGCAGGCATTCACAGGCTCGTTGACAAACTGCCGGAAATAAGGAAATGCAGGGTCATAATTGTCATTGCAGGAATGGAGGGTGCTCTGGCAAGTGTTGTCGGAGGGCTTGTTGACAAGCCGGTAATTGCGGTACCCACGAGTGTTGGCTATGGTGCCAACTTTGCAGGAATATCTGCGTTGCTTGCCATGCTGACCAGCTGTTCAACCGGAGTAACAGTTGTAAATATAGACAATGGATTCGGTGCAGGCTTTTCAGCAAGCATGATCAACCAGATGAAGTAAGTTATAAATGCCCGGAAAATTACTCCTTTCCACAGCATATTTACCGCCTTCAGAATACTTCAGCCTTATCAGGAATGCTGAAGAAATATGGATTGAGCAGCATGAGAATTATCTGAAGCAGACATACCGGAACCGCTGCAGGATACTTTCATCTGACGGGATAACCGTCCTTTCAGTCCCTGTTTCAAAAGGCAATAATCCAAAAGCATTTACCAGGGATATAACAATCGACTACTCAAAAAGATGGCAGCAGGTTCATATCAGGGCGCTTGCATCCGCTTACAGCCGTTCGCCGTTTTACCAGTTCTACCGTGAAGCCGTTGAAAAGAAAATCAGGAGAAACCATAAATTTCTCTTCGATCTCAATTATGA
>CAZTDW010000376.1:0-2021 GCA_964611835.1 uncultured Rikenellaceae bacterium
GAAATTTTATAGAATGATGTATGGAGGTTTTTCTATCCGGGATAAGAAATTTGTTTCAACGGAACCAATTGCCACGTTGCAGTGAGATGAGGACAGGGGTTTTCTTAAAAGCTGATGAAATGATTTTGTTTTTCATGGTGCTCCCTTTTTGCACCTTTGTGCTTCCTTTGGTTCCTTCGTGTTTAAACAAAAAGGATTAAACCTCGAAGGATAAATAAGGTTGGCACAAGGGGGGCACAAAGGATTTTAGTTACATCCTCTACGGAGATATCCATATCCGCAACGCGGAAATCATCCATATTATCGCAACGCGTTCTACAATTCCATATCCGCTACGCGGAAGAGACCGTATTCGAATATCACTAAAATATTATTGTTTTACACATATTTATTATTGCATTTCAATATTTTAAATATTGTTTTACGATAATTATTCTGATGCACTGATTAACTAAGGTTGCCTGCTGCAGGTTGCCGGTTTCTTACATTAAAAAGACTTTTAATACAGCATATAGTGAATAATCCTTATATGTCTTATCTTTATAGTCTGACTTGCAATACCATTAAAATCATGAAACCCTTTAAGTTTTACATTCTTCTGCTTATCACATTCATAGCATTATCCGCTTCGGGACAGGAGGAGAAACCGAGATTTCTCTATATTGAAACAGGAATTGACTTCATCAGCGGAGATCCTCCTCAAAAAGATTATATAAGGGCTGATGTTGATCAGTATTCCCCCGATTATGTAACAACAAGTCTGAGAGGATTGCTTTACAAGAATTATTTCACCATCAAGGCAGAAAAGAAAATACTGAACAACAGGATTGGCCTGCTGAGCGGGATAAGATATACCACAATGGTGAGCACGCTGGGCAAGGATGCTTACTGGACAGATAGTCCCGATTTCTTCTACCTTCTTTTCAGGCAGGAGGAAACAAAAACCGAATATCTGAAAGTGAGGGAAATAAAACAGG
Organism: uncultured Rikenellaceae bacterium; assembly: GCA_964611835.1. Lineage (GTDB taxonomy): Bacteria > Bacteroidota > Bacteroidia > Bacteroidales > VadinHA17 > LD21. The sequence goes on from CAZTDW010000376.1 coordinate 978, forward strand.
TTACAGGATACCTGGGAATTCCCCTGGAAGTAAGGATTTATCCGTACCAGCCCAGGGGATTCAATGTGTATTACAAAATCGGAGCCGATATCAACTACAGGCTTCATTCCAAGACAAATGCCGGATTTTTCAACGACGAAATGGAAATTTTTGAAGATGAATTGTCAAAAGTAGTTGAAAAACCCTGGGCATTTTATTCATCCCTCCATCTCGGGGTCGGTTTCAGGATCGGCCAGGAAGAAAAACCCGGGGTCAATATTGAGATTCTTATACCTGCCACCATAATGACGGGAAGCAGGGAAAGCCTTGTAAGTCCGGGAGCCGGCGCAGGGTTTATGTTGAACGCAAGAATACCATTCTAATAAAACTTTCCATGACAAGAACGATATATTTATCCGCCATAACATTTGTCATTTTCCTTGTTGCGGGATGCAGCAAGGAATATGAACTTAAGAAATCCATTTTCATACCTGATCCTGATTCCCCCGATCTGCCGGCATATACCGAATGGGGTTACAATACTTTCGGCGCCTTTTATGAAAGACAGCTGTTCCTTTACAGCGAACAGGAAATTCCTGCGAAAATCATATGTGCCGGAGGAACCACTTCATTCGTTCTCAAAGGTCAGAAAAACAGCTATGGATATTATTACTGGGACAACATGAAGGAGATGACCCTTACATTCAGGCTGCCGGCCATCCAGCCTTCATCCTACCATAATCTTACCATCCTCGACAAAATGAAAATTGACCTCAGCAGCGAAGACGGCCTTGTGACATTATTCATGGACGGGGAGACTTTTGAACCGGAAATTTTGCAGGGAGAGCTTGAATTTAAAAGAGTTCAGCAGCTTTTTGTGGATACAAAAGAGACTGAGGTGATCCTTTCGGGGGTTTTTTCGTTCCAGGCTCTGGTTAACGGAGAACCGGTAAGCCTTTCGGAAGGCCGCTTTGATGTAGGCATTGGCATTGACAATTTTTTCAGGTATTGATCAGTATTGAGGAAATTATTAAACGCTTTAAAGCCGGGCTAATTACCGTCCAT
>CAZTDW010000377.1:0-1970 GCA_964611835.1 uncultured Rikenellaceae bacterium
ATTTATTTCACGCTATATCAACGATTGCATTTCTTTATCTTTCAGGTTGCAGTACTGTTAATAATGAGGGTAAAAATACCCAGGGATACAATCTGAATAAAGCTGATGCTGCATTTGTACTGCCGGGGATGCTTCATGAAATATCCGGGATAACTTACCTGGGAGCCGATTATTTTGCCTGCATTCAGGATGAAAACGGGATAATATTCATATATGATGTTAAAAAGAATAAGCTCGAAAGACAATTCACCTTTAATATAAACGGTGATTATGAAGGGATAGCAAGCGTGGGGAAAATAATATATGTACTGCGAAGTGACGGAACACTCTTTGAGATCTCCGACCATGAGTCGAAGAGTTTTGATCCAGACATATTTTTTACAAATATCCCTTCAAAAGACAATGAAGGGCTTTGCTACGATCCTGACAGAAACAGGCTTCTGATAGTGCCCAAAGGCCAGACTCTCAAAGGATCGGAATATAAGGACAGAAGGGAAATTTATGCTTTTGACCTTAAAACAAAAACACTCTCGAAAGATCCGGTTTTTGAGTTTGATCTTCAGGAAATCAAGGATTTTGCCATGGAAAAGAAAATAAACCTGCCCATGAAGGAGAAAAAGAAAGGAAAGGACCCGGAGCCTAAAATTGAATTCATGACTTCCGCGATAGGTATTAATCCTGTTACAAAGAAGCTTTTCATTCTTTCATCATCGGATCATATGCTCTTCATTTTCAATATGGCAGGGAAAATTGAACATATTGAGATGCTTAATCCGATGATCTTCAACAATGCGGAGGGGATATCCTTTTACCCTAACGGAGATATGATCATCACCAATGAAGGAGGAGGCAGAAGCGCCAGTCTGCTGCGGTTCAATTATAAAAAGGAATAATATCCGGCCTTCCTGCACCAGTTTCAGAGAAGATATTAAATGATTATTCAGGGATGCAGCTGTCGACTGTGACTGAGCCTGACGGGCATGGAGCAGTTTTACAGCTTCCATCGCAATAATAGGGATAGCCTGCCGGACAGCATTGCCCGACTTCAGAGCAATATAAAGGATAACCGGCCTTGCAATGTTCAACCAGATCACAACTGCTCATAAGCACTGATGAACCAAGGGCAATGATTGAAATAACGGTAAGGGTTAATCCCATCCCAACTGGTAAGGCAAATTTGAAAAACTTATTCTTCATAAGACAGACTTTTAATTTTTTGTTCTTCTATAAAGTTTTTTGTATGTTACCGGTGATGGCAAAACTGATTTGATCACCACTCTTACGGTGTCCCGTTCAATAAAGAATGCAGTAGGAAACGCGTCGGTCAGTTTTTTTATTGTGTCGCCCGGAAGATCCCTGATATAAAAATCGGGATTGAAGTTCTCATCAAAAAAAAGTTTCGCATCCTGTCTTCCCGTTGCCAGTGCCAGAACGCTGTCGACAGTTCCGGTGATCCGGTACTGCCTGAGGTTCTCGATTGAATTCCAGCAATGGTTGCATGTATATGAAAAACAGAAAACCAGGTATGTACTGTCCTGTGAAGTTCTGATATATTTTGATAATTCCGTATCCTTTATGTTCTGATTGAGAAATCTGCTTTTTTGGGGCCTGGAAGCTGATAAAATAGGATTGGTGAAAGTAAATCCTGCAAAAAAAGAGGAAATACCCAATACTGATACTACCATAGCCAGCTTCCATCCGCGGACTTCATCCCCCTTTTTTTCAGGATATTTCAGCCAGACTATCAGCGACATTATGATCAGTATGAAATTCCTGAGGAAGGACAACACCGGCGGGAGGTCAGAAGTGTTGATCGTACCAAAACAGCCGCAATCATTTATTCCCTTTGCGAAGTGGGCATAGGAAAATGCTGCAGTAAATACAACGAGCAGACAAAATGAAATGAAAGAATCCCTTTTCGGATTTATCAGCAGCAGTAGCAGAATTCCAAGGATTATTTCTCCAATTAC
>CAZTDW010000378.1:0-1778 GCA_964611835.1 uncultured Rikenellaceae bacterium
ATCCAAAAAGGGAAGGACCATTGAATGTACGTAAAGAACTGATCTTTGCACCATGAAGATCGCCTTTTTCGATAACGGGAAATCCTTCCGGCTGCTGTGACATGATTACTTTGCTGCAGTGAAGAATTATCAATATCAAAAACAATATTTTATTCATTTCTTAAAACTGATTCATTGGAAGTCGCCTGCTCGTGGCTGCTATTTTTTGGAATATACAGTTTTTGATCCCTTTGGAAAAAACGGGAGAATATTTACATCTGCGGCCAAGATCAGATTATTTCATGGATTCTGAGGTCGATCAGCTTCATATCGGAAATCCCAAGTCCGAGCGAGGAAGCCATTGAAAGAAATGTCAGTGACTCCGGGGCAGGCGATTTAAGAAGACCTTCCTTCATTCTCCTTTCAGCTATAATATCGTAGGCTATCCGGTCCATTGCAACAGGATCGGATGAAACGAGAAGGGTGTTGTAGTTGCATATAAACTGGGGATTGGCTCCGGGACCTCCATTGAAACACCCCCTCAATCCATCAGAGATATTCAGCACAACCTTGTCGCGCAGGGGCGAAAACGCGCATACTTCCGCACAGGTATCATTCCACAGCTTTTCATGGAGTCTGCCGGTATTCGAAACAGAACCAAAGGCCAGGTTTTTCATTGCATTGGTAATAGAACCTCCCGCATTTTTAAGCACCGGAATATTTATTATTTTATCAACATCCTGAGTTACAATTTTTGCAAAATAGGAATACTTGCCGCCATTGGTCATGTATGGCATGGTTTCAGCATCATATTCACCCTCTACATCCGCCCAGTAATACCATTTCCGGTCGACTCTGTCCTCAGAGTAAAATTTCCCGTCTTTATTCAAAAAAGAACCCTTTTCATCCTGATATTCGGTACCTTTTATTGTTATTCCGGGATAATTTTCGCTTGTAAAGCCGGCTTCTTTAAGTTCCATATCCCTCCTGTCCCAGATCATAATATCTTTTAAAGCTATTCCGCTTTCCTCGAGTTGCCTGATAACAGACTTAACCACCGCATGGCTTGTGGAAAGAAGCTTTCCTCCAATGGGGTTTACCTTAAGACCTATTTTCTCACCCGGCTTTATAAACGTCAGCCATGCCTCATCTATATTATTATGGCCGGTCAGGTCAATCATGGCTTTGCTCAGCATCGCATAGGCTGCAGCTTCCAGCGGCTCGTCGTTAATAACTGAGTTGTTGTTCCTGACCAGTATAACCTTTCCGGGATATTTGCCCGGCATGGAGTCAGCGTTTCTTGCAATATTTTGAGCTTCGGTGATATTTGTTGCAGGTTTTGTGTCTGTCTTATCCTGGGTGTTTGCAAAAAGTGACATCGGCCTCGCAGCAATGATGGCGCTGCCTGCACCCACGACACTGAAGAATTTTCGGCGGTTAAGGTTAATTCCCATCGTCTGTTTTTTTGGATAATGGTTTTGAAATGAGATCAAATATAGTATAAAAAACTGTTGCGGGGTATCGTCCTGATCAATGATTTGATTTTCCTCTTTGCATAATCAGATTTGTTGATTAATTTTGCGATTGCTTATCCGGGATGATGAACAGTTGATCCCAAATAATTAAGATGTTCTTTTTTAAATTATTATTTGTATTATAATCGGGGTGTGGCGCAGTTGGCTAGCGCATGGCGCTGAGGCGCCAGGGTCGTCAGCCCCGGATGATGAAAGTATAAAAAAAATATTCGGGGTGTGGCGCAGTTGGCTAGCGCATGGCGCTGAGGCGCCAGGGTCGTCAGC
>CAZTDW010000378.1:1878-1960 GCA_964611835.1 uncultured Rikenellaceae bacterium
CGGATGATGAAAGTATAAAAAAAATATTCGGGGTGTGGCGCAGTTGGCTAGCGCACTTGCATGGGGTGCAAGGGGTCGTCTG
>CAZTDW010000379.1:0-1914 GCA_964611835.1 uncultured Rikenellaceae bacterium
TGGGCTTTCGTTAATTACTTTTAAAATTATATACTCGAATTATATCATCCTCTGTTTTTTAAGATAAAAGTTCCTTATCGCCGACAGAATGTCATTTAAAGAGTTTGTCTTCTGCACAGGCATAAGCCTCCTTCTTTCATCATCAAAGGGAGAATGAAGGCTTACAGCCAGATTGCACCTGCTGTTTTCAAGGAACTCGGTTATCCTGTCTTTGATCCCTACCGTGCTTACCGTAATACGGTATGGGCTCCAGCCATAACCCCATTCTCCGGTAAGTATTTCAAGGCTTTTCATCACCTCCGTCAGATTATCGAGGGGTTCACCCATTCCCATATATACTATATTGGTCAGCTTTCTGAATTCCGGGATGCTTCGGAACTGATTGAGTATTTCATTTGAACTCAGGTTTCCCTGGAATCCCTGCTTTCCGGTCATGCAGAATATGCAACCCATTTTGCAGCCTGCCTGCGATGATACGCATATTGTTGCCCTTTCTTTGTCGGGAATGAAAGCAGACTCAATATATTTTCCGCCCGATACTTCGAACAGGTATTTCCTGGTGCCGTCCGTACTTTCAGCAAAATTAACCGGTTGTGACAGACCATAATCATAATCCTTCGAAAGGAGATCTCTCATCCTTTTTGAAAGGTTTGTCATTTCATCAATTGTGCTTATATCCTTACCGTAAAGCCATTCGGCTATCTGTCTGGCAGAATAGCCTGGCATGCCGAGTTTTCTGGTGATGGCGATCAGTTCATTCAGGGTTTTGCCATACAGACTTTCCTTTGTCATCGAATAAATATATATGATATGTGAAGCTTAATATGAAGAGCAATCAGAGTTGAGCACAGAGTGTTACGGATTGGTCTGACTGGGATCATAAGGGATCTATTTATCCGGCAAACTCTGGCTGCTCAGATCTCTATTGTCCCTTCAAACACAAATGTTGCCGGTCCCCACAGCCATACGTCAGTTATCTTTTCCCCTTCAGCATTGAATTTCACACTGAGGTTTCCACCCCTTGTTTTAACGTTTACAGGAGAACTGACAAATTGGCCGGTCAGAACTGCAGCTATGGCAGAGGCAGTTACGCCTGTTCCACATGAAAGTGTCTCATCCTCAACTCCGCGTTCATAAGTTCTTACATAGATCCCATCGCCTGCAGGCTGGATGAAATTGACATTTGTTCCTCCCGGGGCAAAGTCGGAGGAGTACCTGATTTTTTTTCCCTCGGAGTACACATCCAGGTTGTCGATATCGTTGTGGAAGATCAGGTAATGCGGGGAGCCGGTATTTATGAAATATTTCTCCCTTATCATTGATACATCTTTTATATCGCTCATTTTGAGATTTACAGATCCTTCTTCAGCTGTTGCATGATGTATCCCGTCGACAGCCCTGAAGATTACGCGAGGGCCTGCAATATTATTTCTTCGCGCAAATTCGACGGCGCATCTTCCTCCGTTTCCGCACATTGTTCCCTCATAACCGTCGGAGTTGAAATAGACCATTTCAAAATCATATTCTCCCATTGCCTTGTTTATCAGGATCAGTCCGTCAGCCCCTATGCCAAACCTTCTGTCGCACATCTTCCTGATCAGTTCATGGTCGGCGGGATTAAAAATTTCGCCACGGTTGTCTATTATGATAAAATCGTTTCCTGCTCCCTGAAATTTGTTAAAAGCGATCATCTTCATTGTTAAAGTGTTGTTAAATATTTGTAAATTAGATAGGAACATTGAAAAAATGCATGAACTTTGATAAACAAATGGTTTTAAAAACGGTTGTAAAGATATTAATCTTTTAAGAAGGCATAATATTTGACAACTTTGATAAATTAAATTAGTAATACCTCAAATAAATTATACAACTATGAAAGCAAAATACTTTATTGGCGCGTTTGTGATGGCTCTT
>CAZTDW010000380.1:0-1897 GCA_964611835.1 uncultured Rikenellaceae bacterium
AAGGGCTTTCTGGAATATTTTGATGTTATGATTCAATGGTTCCAGTTCTGCAGCGTTTTGTTTGCCCTGATTAACAAAATGGTCAATATCTACCTTGCTGAAGATCAGGTTTTCCTGATCAATGACGTTATTCCGTTTTCCGAAAAAAAGCCTGATAAACCAGTTTGATACAGCAAGGGTCATTTTGCTGACAGGATAAAAAAGAAAATAGAAAATCAATGTCGGTATACTCAGTATTTTCAGGAAAAAATTCGGAGTTATGACAAAAACTGTTTTTGGGAGGAATTCGGCTACGAGCAGGATCACTGCGGTTGAAATGACTGTATTTATTATCAGGACAGCCAGTTCTGATTCGATCACAGGAATCAGGACAGGGGTGAGCAAGCGTGAAAAGAAAAGCCCGTAAACCACAAGTGCAATGTTATTCCCGATAAGCATTGTTGCAATATACTGCCCGGGATTATCAAGGAAAAGCTTTACGAACCTGGACCCAAATGCACCCTGCTTCCTGTCAAGCTCTATCCTCAGCCGGTTTGCAGAGACAAATGCAATTTCCATCCCTGAAAAAAAAGCTGAAAAGATTATTGCAACAATTATGACAATGATTGCATTCATATACTGACCGGTCGTTGATAGGATTTAAATGCTATTCCTCCTTTATGTATATTGTGGCACTGAGGTTCTTAATTTTTCGCTTGGAGAGCCTTGGGTCAGATTCAAGCCCATAACCCTGAATTATCTGGTCTTCAGTAGTGATCTTGACAAACCTGTCGGTATAAATCAAAGCCTTCTTCTGATCCCAGAAAAGTTGTTCAGTTTCCAGTTTTTCGCCAGCTTCGTTTATTGCAACGACACTATCTTTAAGTTCCCACAGGTTCTTTGTCTCTGTGTATTTTGCGTATTTTGCGGTTACAGATGCAGCAGGTTCAGTGTGTCCGTCGTGGAAATAAACATTTATTCCGGAGGTGAACTCCGAATACTTTGGATCGGATTTATCATAGCTTTCCATCAAGGGAGCCGAAAGGATCATCTGTATTCTGCCCGAGTCGGTATAAACGGTCTCAAAGTCCTTTACAGTAAGTGCCGGGAGGGTAAGTATATCTATCTTCTCTATGGTCCCGATCTTTTTCTCGCACGAAATAACTCCTGATGCTATAACAACGATAGCTGCAATGGCATTAAGCTTTTTTCGCATTGTATTCAAGAATGTAATTTAATCCCATAAGTACCAGATCGGGCTGATAATTTGTTTTGTAACTGATTCTGTCTTTTAAATATCCGCTGTCGCCACCGGTTAATATGACCATTGAATCCATATACTGTTCCTGAAAGATCCGGATATATTCATTAATTTCAAAAATAAGTCCGTCGGTAACTCCTGCAGTAATTGCATCAAGCGTATTCTTGCCGGGTGATGAATACTTGATCAGTGTGGCACCAAGTGGCAGCTTCCCTGTGAACCTGTGCAATGCCTTGAATCTCATGCTCAATCCCGGAGATATATTTCCCCCCTTGTATGATTTTCCTGATAGATAATCATAGGTGACAGCACTTCCTGCATCAATTACCAGAATATTTCTGCCCGGAAACAGGTGATAAGCTCCTGCAACTGCTGCAATCCTGTCGGAACCAAGTGTCTCGGGAGTCTGATACTCATTTTTAAAAGGCAGCTTTGTCTTATACGACAATACATGAACAAATGGTATCCCGTGTGTGGCGAGATCAATTACAAATTCAGGAGTGTCCCTTACCGTTGATAATATTGCCCTGTCAACTTTCTCAAGATACTGGCAGAATATTTCATTAAGCTTTTCGTAGCTGAATACTTTTGTCCTGACCGAGGTAAGTTTTTCTTCCCCGTCGTACAAAGCAATTTTTGTAGAGGTATTGCCTATGT
>CAZTDW010000381.1:0-1867 GCA_964611835.1 uncultured Rikenellaceae bacterium
GGCAGAATCAAATAACTACAGGTTATCCTCTGAATGACTTTACACCGGCCTTACGTTCAGAATTGCCGATTTGTAATGGATTTGAAAGGGGCTTCAGATCAGGTATACGGTTTTTGGGTTGAAAGAAAAGTGAAGTTTCGGCTTCACTTTTCTGTAAATATTAAATGGCTTCAGATAAGAACATTACACAGAGACTCACTAAGAATACACTGAGATCCACTGAGTCTTTTAATAATTTGAATTGTACTCCGTGGGACACTGTGAATTCTTTGTGGAACTTAGTGTAACTGATTTAAAACTTAAAAAGTAGTAAGAAACTGATTTACAGTATGGCTGAATTAAATTTTTGCTTTGTGTTTTACAATGGCTTAACTTTGATATATAGTCAGCAAATGTTCTTTGGATCAACCTAATTCCTGTCATCTATGGCAAGTATTATTCCCGGGTACGAGTATGATATATTCATAAGCTACCGCCAGAAAGACAACAAATATGATGGCTGGGTAACAGAATTTATCGACCATCTGAAAAGAGAGCTCGAAGCCACATTCAAGGAGGATGTGTCAATCTACTTTGATGAGAATCCTCATGACGGACTCCTTGAGATCCATAATGTCAACAAAAGCCTCGAGAACAAGCTTAAGTCTGTTGTATTCATGCCGGTAATATCACAAACGTACTGCGATCCCAAAAGCTTTGCCTGGCAGAATGAGTTTGTGGCATTCAACAAAATGGCTGCCGCAGAAACAATAGGCAGAGACATCAAACTGCCGTCAGGGAATGTGTGCAGCAGGATAATCCCTGTGAAAATCCATGATCTCGACGCCTCCGACACCGAACTCATCGAAAACGAACTTGGCTGCAGGCTGCGATCTATCGATTTTATATATTCAAGCGCTGGTGTTAACAGACCCCTCAAGCCGGAAGACAATCCCGACAGGAACCTAAATAAAACATACTACCGCGACCAGATAAACAAAGTCGCAAATGCCGTGAAGGAGATTATCTACGGTCTTCATCCGGAACAGCAAAAAAGGGTTACAAAGACATATCAGACAAGGGATAAGAAGGAAATATATGACACCAAACCAGGTATTTCTTCAAAAGAAAGATCAGGTATCAGAAAGATCTCAACAACATCAATTTTATGGATCTCCCTGGGTATAATGGCATTGCTTGCCCTGGCAATCTTTGTTCCAAGGTTAATAGACAAGACAAGATCAGAGATTTCCGGATCAGATCTTGTGAGGAAAGCAATAGCAGTGCTGCCGGTCTCAAATTTTACCGGAAATCCCGAGCTTGATTACATTGCTTCGGGCATCCAGAGGACCTTATGCAATCAGCTGGGGCAGTTGAGCAATCTCATTGTAAGGCCCGACCTGTCAACCATGCAGTTCAGGGATACCAAAGAACCACCCCAGCAGATTGCAAAAAAGCTGAGTGTAAATAACATAATCCAGTCATCCATTATCGGATCAGAGGAAAACCTTCAGATAGAGGTAAGCCTCATCGAAGCCTTCCCGTCAGAAAAAGTTATATGGAGCTCCACCTTCAATCAGAACTGGAACAATATTACCTCCACCTATAATGAAATAATCCGCCGGATAATGGATGGCATCCAGATCAATATCCTTCCCGGTGATGAGAAAAAGATTGCCGGCCGGAAAAGCCATAATCCTGAGATACTGAAAGCCTATGACAGGGGGCTTTATTATATGAACAAGCGCACTGCGGAGGATTTTGAAAAAGGACTGAAATACTTTAACGAGGCTATAGAGACCGATCCTGTCGATCCGTTGCCATACCTGGGGCTGGCTCTTGGCTACAGTACGGCAGGGCACACATCACCAGTAGCACAGGATGCTTC
>CAZTDW010000382.1:0-1789 GCA_964611835.1 uncultured Rikenellaceae bacterium
AAAAGCTCTCTGTATGAACCTACACTCAATCAGGCATTCGAGAACTTTGCTCTTCATTACAGCACTACCATACTACCTGCACGCTCCTATAAACCGAAAGACAAATCACTGGTTGAAGGGGCAGTCAGGATAGCTTATCAGCGCATCTACTCCGTGCTGGACAGGAAGATCTTTCACTGCCTGGAAGAACTAAACGATGCAATAAGAGAGATAGCAGAGAGGCATAACAACACCAGGTTCTCCGGCAGACCTTACAGCCGCCGGGATCTTTTTGAAGAGATAGAACGGACGGTACTTAATCCACTTCCCTTACTCCCATATGAGTTTAAGCGCCAGCAATACTCAACGGTAGCGGTAAACGGCCACATATGTCTTAAGGAGGATAAGCACTATTACAGCGTCCATTTCGGGTATTTAGGGAAAAAGGTAAAAGTTATGTACTCATCCTCGCAGGTGGAGATCTATTATAATTATGTATTGATTGCCACACATAAAAGAGACCGCAAACCATATGGTTACACAACCAATCCGGATCATCTGGCCAGCACTCACAGGTATCTCTCAGAGTGGAACCCTGAGAGGTTTATTAAATGGGCAGAATCTATTGATAAAACAGTCAAAGCTTTTATTACAGGCCTCATGGACAGCAAAGCACATCCCGAGCAGGCTTACAAGGCTTGTCAGGGAGTTTTAGGCTTTGAGCGGAAGGTTGGAAGGGAAAGGCTCATAAACGCCTGCAAAAGGGCAACAGAGTATGAGAATTACTCTTATCACGCAATAAAAACAATACTGGAAAACAAATATGATATGCTGACCTTCGCGGAGATCACAACCGGGATCCCGGCTCATGAAAACATCCGGGGAGAAAACTACTATCAATGAACGGGGCAGCTGTAAAAAAGTAACCAACTAAATAGAAATAAATGACACAGGAAACACTTGAAAAAATAAAAAAGCTCAGGCTATTTGGAATGGCCAGGGCTTATGAAACCAGTCTTGAGAATGACAAATTGCTCAGTCTCTCAGCAGATGAACTAATAAAAATGCTCGTGGAAGCAGAGTGGGATGACCGTCAAAACCGTAACATAGAAAGGCGTTTACGTTATGCAAGGTTCCGTTACCAGTCATGCATGGAGAGCATAGATTACCAGGCCGATCGCAATCTTGACAGGAATCAGATAATGCGTTTTGCCGAATGCAACTTCATAAAAAAACAGGAGAACATCATAATTACCGGGAGCACCGGAATCGGTAAAAGCTACATAGCCACCGCTATTGGACATCAGGCCTGCACACTTGGGTTCAAAGTCTATTATGCTAATCTTGGCAAGCTCTTCTCAAGGTTAAAAATGGGTAAGGCCGACGGATCGTATCTGAGAGAGATATCAAGGATAGAGAGACAGGATTTACTGATTATTGACGATTTTGGGCTTCTGCCAATTGATGCGCAGAATCGCTCAGCACTGATGGAAATAGTTGAAGACAGACATAAAAAAGCTTCAATGATAATAACATCACAGCTTCCTGTTAACTGCTGGCATGAGGTCATCGGAGAAAAAACTATTGCTGATGCGATCCTTGACAGGATAGTTCATGATGCTCACCGGATTGAACTCCGGGGTGAATCACTTAGAAAAACCAGGGACACACAAAAAAAGATGGAAATAATGAATTAAATAAATAAATTTGTTTAACCACTTTTTACCGTGAGAAAGCTCTTTTTAAAGGACCAACTCTGATGTGGTCAATTTACTCCGGCGGAATGTGGTCAGGTTGTCCGGCTTTTGTA
>CAZTDW010000383.1:0-1681 GCA_964611835.1 uncultured Rikenellaceae bacterium
TTTTCATTATCAGATGTTTATTTACAAATTTTTGTTTCACCTCCTAACCACGGAGTTGCACGGAGTCCCGATAGCTATCGGGATGCACGGAGTTACACTGCCTGAATGACTACCCATCATTTCATCCTCTAATCCTCTAATCCTCTAATTCTCTCATCCTCTAATCTTCCCGCCATGCCCTGTGCCAAGCCTTCGCTAAAGCTTCGGCTTGCAAAGCCTGTGCCATCAGTCGCCGAAGCTTGTGCCCAGGTTCCGGGCTTTGACCACCAGCGGATCATTGCCGTCAACCAGCTTCAGTTTGCCGGCAACATCGGCCAGCGGGACAGAAGTGATCTCATTATTACGCAGCGCCACCATCTTGCCGTACTCCTGCCTGGCGATCATCTCCGCAGCTGATGATCCGTATCTTGATGCAAGCACCCTGTCCATCGGTGAAGGAGTGCCTCCCCTCTGAATATATCCCAGTACGGTCTCCCTGGTCTCGATGCCGGTAAGCTCGGAGATCCTGCGGCTCAGGTAATGGGCGGCCGATCCTTCCTTCGACGGAGTCTTTATCCCTTCGGCTATGACCATAATTGAATAGGCCTTGTTTTCCATGAAGCGGTTTGTCAGGTACTGGGCGATCTTTTGTTCATCATATGGTATTTCCGGGATAAGGATGACATCACCCCCGCCGGCGATACCGGCATAGAGGGCAATCCATCCCGCGTTATGGCCCATCAGCTCGATCACCATGATCCTTTTGTGCGAGTTGGCAGTTGAATGAAGCCTGTCGATGGCTTCTGTTGCGATGTTGACGGCCGAGTCGAAACCGAAGGTGAGGTCGGTGCCCCATACGTCGTTGTCGATGGTCTTGGGGATCCCAATAACATTCAGTCCCTCCTGTGACAGAAGGTATGCCGTTTTGAGGGTGCCGTTGCCGCCGATGCAGACAAGGCAGTCGAGGCCAAGCTGTTCGTAGTGCTCCCGGATCAGTACAGGCTTGCGGATCTCATTCCTGCCTTTTCCTTCGCTCTTGAAAGGCTTTTCCCTTGAAGTTCCGAGGATCGTTCCTCCCATGGTGAGGATCCCTGACAGGTCCTGCTCAGACAGCTCCCGGTATTCCTTGTGGATCATTCCGGTGAAGCCATCGCTGATGCCGATGACCTTCATGTTGTATTTCACGATTGCAGTTTTGCCTACACCACGAATGGCTGCATTAATACCCGGACAGTCACCGCCTGCGGTCAGAATGCCTATCCTTTGTCCGTTACGAATTTTTCCCATCTATAATATATAGTATAACAAAAGTAATTTATTGGGTAATATAATTAAAATAAATTTCGGGCGGAATGGATGGAATTTTGGTTTGACAGGTTTCCCGCAGATTTCGCGGAAATAGTATTACTGATTACTGATTACTCTTTGCAAGCCGTAGCCTCGGCGAAGGCTTGGATTACTGAATACTGAATACTGAATACTTACACACCATCGGTCTCACCTCTTAACCACGGAGGTATTATGTTTGAAAAAGGCATAAGCTGGAATTTTATAACTTAGTAAATCACAACAAATACTAACCATAAAAAATCCAGCTTATGCATACCAAAGTTAATGAGAAATTATTTGACGGACAATCGATTTATGTAGGAATAGATTGTCATAAGAAGAATTGGACAGTGACCATTCTTGGAGAACAATA
>CAZTDW010000384.1:0-1669 GCA_964611835.1 uncultured Rikenellaceae bacterium
TGAGATAGGGACAATGAGGGTCACTGAACAGATTGACGCACTCGAGATTATGGGAGTGAATTCAGCATCATACCTTATCCTTCCCAAAATAGTGGCCGCCCTCGTATTCAATCCATTTCTGACACTTATAAGTATAAATGTGGGTATCCTGGGCGGATGGATAGCAGGGACGATGTCGGGAGTGATTACATCCGAAGATTTCATTTATGGAATCCAGTACGCATTTATCCCCTACTATGTTACATATGCTCTTATAAAAACACTGTTTTTTGCATTTATCATAACAAGTGTTTCGGGTTTCCAGGGGTACTACGTTGAAGGAGGTTCGCTTGAAGTCGGGCGTGCAAGTACGAAAGCCGTTGTATTCAGCAGTGTGCTTATCCTGCTGTTTAATGTAGTTCTTACTCAACTCCTGCTGTCATGATAAGGATCAATAACCTGAACAAGTCATTTAACGGCAAAGTTGTCCTGACCGACATTTCCGTCACCTTTGAACCCGGTAAAACGAATCTGATAATAGGGAGAAGCGGTTCAGGCAAAACCGTACTGCTAAAGTCTATTGTAGGGCTACATGAGATTGACAGCGGAGAGATATGGTATGATGATGTGCTTTTTAATAAACTGAATTTTGAGGATAAGAAAGAGATCAGGAAGGAAATAGGAATGCTGTTTCAGGGAAGTGCCCTGTTTGATTCACTGACAGTCGAACAGAACGTACGTTTCCCGCTTGACATGTTCACGGAAAAGAGTCTGGAAGAGAAGAATGAACGAGTGAATTTCTGCCTTAACAGGGTGAATATAATTAATGCCAATAATCTCTTCCCCGCAGAATTATCAGGAGGAATGAAAAAGAGAGTTGCAATTGCCAGGGCTATCTCACTAAATCCCCGGTATCTTTTTTGCGACGAACCTAATTCAGGTCTGGATCCCCTTACTGCCATCCTCATAGATGAGCTTATCAAAGAGATTACAGAGGAGTACTCGATGACCACCATTGTAAATACTCACGACATGAATTCGGTAATGGAAATCGGTGAGAAAATAGTGTTTATAAGTGAAGGATTAAAGTGCTGGGAAGGAAATAAGAATGAAATTCTGAGCTCTGATTGCAAGACACTTAATGATTTTGTTTTTGCAAATGCCCTTGCAAAGAAACTCAGACAGGAATCGGAGTAACCATTCTATTTCTTTTTTCTGTCCACTTCTTCATAATCAACATATTCACCTATCTCTTTCGAAACACCCTTAACTTTGTTGCCTGATTTGGAATTTTTTCCCCGCAAATCCTCTTCCGGTTCCTGGTAATTGAAAAATCTGACAAAGGATTTCACCAGCAGATAGATAATAATGGTAATTAGTATAAATCGAATCAATAATATCATCTCTTATAACTGAATGATTAATAAAATTTCTGTTTTTATTCCCTGTCCCTTCCGCGCTTGTTTCCAAAAACCAGATTAAAGCCCATTCTGGTATTAAGTGTATTCCATTTATCGGGAAACGGAAATGAGTTTCCTCCCAAATTTGCTTTGCTCCAGGTCAGAGGTATTCTGTCGACAAGAAAGTAAAACTGGGCATACAGTCCCCTTATGGCAATGCCAAATCCCAGGTTGTCATAACTTCTGTTACCGGCTGTATAGGCAACGGTGGTCGAGAAGAATCCCCCAAG
>CAZTDW010000385.1:0-1618 GCA_964611835.1 uncultured Rikenellaceae bacterium
AAACCATCAATTTTTATTTTTACATTTTCCTCATCTGGAGTCCCTTTTTTTCTGACCAGAACTGCGCCTTCCACTCCGTTTTCACCAAAAAGATCAACTGTCTGATGTTCCCAGAGCACTTCTATGTTGGGAGTATTCAGAACCCGGGCCTGCATTGCCTTGGATGCACGGAGTTCATTTCTTCTTACGATGAGATAGACCTTGTTGCATAATCCTGCCAGATAGGTGGCTTCCTCTGCCGCGGTGTCGCCCCCGCCGACTACTGCTACATCCTTGCCCCTGTAGAAAAAACCGTCGCATGTTGCACAGGCTGAAACTCCCATGCCGGCATAGCGGGTTTCTGCATCAATCCCCAGGTACTTTGCAGTAGCTCCGGTTGCAATGATGACTGTTGAAGCTTCAATTTCAGTATTGTCATCGATTATGACCTTATGTGATTTCCCGGAAAAATCAACACCGGTGGCAAGGCCAAACCGTATATCAGCCCCGAATCTCTCAGCCTGCTTTTTCATTTCTTCCATCATCACTGGACCTGTTACCCCGTCGGGGTAACCCGGAAAATTCTCAACCTCAGTGGTCGTGGTAAGCTGACCTCCCATTTGCATTCCTGTGTATAGAACAGGCTTCAGATTAGCCCTTGCTGCATAAATGGCAGCTGTATAACCGGCCGGACCTGAGCCCAGGATAAGGCATTTCACTATTTCCACCCTTTTAATGGTCGGATTGTTTTCTTCATTCTGAAGATCAATTGGCTTGAAAAATTCCATATTCAGCGTTTTTCTTTTCTGCAAATTTACAATAACCCTTCATTTTGCCTCAGTGACTTTAGTCACAAAATGGTTATTCTTGGATCAAAGGGAAAATGCAAAAATATTACAGGTAAAACAATGAGTCATATCTGAAATTATCAATTTTCTCCAGTTATGCGACACCGGACATCCGATGGCAATATATCCTATTACTCATTGAAATCTATCACCACCTGATAATCCGAAACCTTTCTGATCCTTCTTTTTGTGAGGGTATCAGTCTTTACTGAGGATTCACTCAATTCCTTCAGATCATGCATTTCAAGAAACTCCGTGAAAGCGCCTGCATTTCCAAATCTTACAGATACCGTTTTTTTGCCCGTCCCTGTTACAATCAATGCCGTGTAATCCTTCAGTCCGTTAAAATAGTCTTCTAGATCAGGAGATCCGTTCACTATCCCAAGTTTACCCCTGACAAGAATCAGGTTGTTATTCAGATTCAAAGTTCCTGTATCCTGAAGAAAAGAGCCGAAATCGACCTTTTTATCAGCAATTTTACCTGCAATTGCCTTTCCTATATTTATGGATGCTACACTGTCTGTAGACGATCCGGTCCTGTTAATAATGCTTATGTAATATGATCCTTTGCATATCTGAAGCTGATATTTATTCTGGCATGTAAATTCCGAAATATCCGGGGAAGCCGGGCAGCGGAATTTTGATACAGAATATATCCCGAAGGCAGCTACCGGATCTGTCATTCCGAAAATCTCTGTCTTATACCTACTCCCCATATATTCAATTTCAGCAGTGGAAGCAAACTCGAATCCATACTCAAGATAAAGTTCAGCCCCTCCATTGATATATCC
>CAZTDW010000386.1:0-1588 GCA_964611835.1 uncultured Rikenellaceae bacterium
TAATATAGCAGAAGGATCAGGTTCTTTTTCTGATAAGGAATTTGCTAGTTTTTTGAATATCTCAAGACGTTCTGTCTTTGAGTGTGCAAATATTTTATACCTGTACGAAAGAAGGGAAATTATATCAGCTTCCGAAAGGAAATCAATCTACCTTGGATTAATCAATCTGAGCAAAAAGATTACTAATTTCAGAAAATCTCTTGTTTAATCCTTTCACTCTATACCCTTCAGCCCTGTGCCCTGTGCTCTGTGCCCTGTGCTAAATTTAAAATCAGAAACCTGAACTAAAATCATGAATAACCTCCAGCCCCAACAACCTTCCTACTACGAATTTGCTGAAGATGAAAGCGTAAATTTTAAACGTTACATCTCACTCTTTATCAGCAACTGGTACTGGTTTGCAATTGCACTCCTTATTGCTGTAAGCATAGCATACGGAATAAACAGGTGGTCGGAAAAAGCATACACAGTATCTGCAACTTTGCTGATCAAAGGCGATCAGAATGCAAGCCTTTCAAACATATTCCCCGGATCCGATGGATACCGGAGCCAGCAGAACCTAAGAAACGAGATTGGGATCCTGAAATCATTTGACCTTAACAGAAGGGTAATGAGGGAGCTGCCTGATTTTTATCCAGTATTCACAAAGATAGGCAAAAGAGGGATTGCCGAAACCAGGATGTACAAGGATTGCCCCTTTGTAGTGGTTTTCGATTCACTCGAAAAACAGACCATCGGCAGGAGGATTGATATAAGAATAATACCGGATAACAAATATATACTCAGGATCAACGGAAACAGGGATTTTGAAAAAGAACTCTCATTCGGGGAAAGATTCAGTGAAATGGGATTTGATTTCATAATAAACCCCAGGGAGGAAGAATTCCTTTATGATCCGGATAATTCTAACAAATATTACTTTTCCTTTGCAAGCCCTGAATCACTTGCCAATGTTTACAGGGGAAAACTGTCTGTCAGTCCTGTTGAGGAAGATGCTTCGCTGGTGCAGATGACAACATCAGGCTTTGTGCCGGAGCAGGAAGCGGATTACCTTAACAAGCTGATGGAGGTATATCTAGATTTTGGACTGGAATACAAGAACCTGACCGCTGCCCAGACACTTAATTTCATTGAGGAACAACTTGGTACAATTTCTGATTCACTCAGAAGGGCTGAGAGAACTCTTGAAAATTTCAGGCTGGCAAACAGGCTTATTGATCTGAGCCGTGAAGGCATGCTTATCCAGAGCAAGCTAGAAGGGATCGATGCTGAAAAGACAAGGCTGCAGATGCAGAAAAGCTATTATGAGTATCTAAAGGAATATGTCGATTCAAAAAGGGAGGACGGTGATATTGTCGCTCCTTCGGTTATGGGAGTCACCGACCAGATGCTGATGGGCCTTGTCGGCCAGCTTACTCAGTTCCAGCAGCAGAAGAAGCAGCTTGC
The DNA here is from genome assembly GCA_964611835.1 of uncultured Rikenellaceae bacterium. Classification (GTDB taxonomy): domain Bacteria; phylum Bacteroidota; class Bacteroidia; order Bacteroidales; family VadinHA17; genus LD21. The sequence goes on from CAZTDW010000386.1 coordinate 1,447, forward strand.
AATGAATCTCTATGATTCTGCGGAGCCTCTCAAGCTGATTGAAACGAGCATAGTGTCAGTGCGTCAGGCAATCAGTGAAAATGTGGCAGACGGGCTGGCAAATATTGAAAATTCAATCAAGGCGGCCGACAGGAGGCTTCAG
>CAZTDW010000387.1:0-1585 GCA_964611835.1 uncultured Rikenellaceae bacterium
GAGCAGCAGCATGTTTGATTCCGCAATAATCAGCAAGTGAATGTTCAAAAGCATCAACATTGGGACCCAGAGGTGCGACCCAGTTCGTATTAAAAGCATCGTTGACATATTTTAATTCAGTACCTCCCATATGCGGGGAGGACAGGTAGATTCTTTTTTTATTCATTGATTTTTAATAAAACAGCTAATGAAAGTAGTTAATTGAAGTTGCTGGTTGCTGGTTGCTGGTTGCTGGTCCATATGTCTCGGCAATCAGTTGATTAATAAGTCAATATATAAATTCCTAAGGACTGTCATTAATAATAAAAACAATAGATAATCACATTTTCAAACAACTGGCAACCAGCAACAAGCAACCAGCAACTCAAATTAACCATACAATTTTACTAAAGAATATCAACATTTTCTACGAATTTATAATAAAGGAGTTTCATTTTCCGACCAAATGGTCTGATTTTTGATCAATATGGTGTTGATTAGTTCACAATATTGTATCTTTGCGAAATAGTGCAGAGCTCAATGGAAAGAGCGGAGAGCAGAAAGCATTCTTGCCCTGAGCTCTTTGCTCTGTGCTCTGCGCCATACCCCGGGGTTGATTTGGTTTTGACAGCATGAGGGGTGGTATGTAAGCATGCAGGATGTGGTGACGCGTTCCTTGAACAGTGTTACAAAACAATAACTGGCGAATCTAATTACGCTCTCGCTGCTTAAGCGAATCAAGTAACTTAAGCTTAATCCCGGCACAGGTGCCGGGACGGGACGTCTCCCGGGCGGTCAGGCCCTGATCCAACCCGACAAGGAGGCGCACGGAATCCGGGGCTGGTCTGAAGATTGTTCCGGTCGGAGGACGAGAAAAACAGGAACTAAGGATCTGTTAGGTTGTTCTGCAGCTGACAGGTCACGAAAAACAAGCAGGACTAAGCATGTAGAAAGCGTATGGTCTCCATGTATGGACGCGGGTTCGACTCCCGCCAACTCCACCTTCGCCCTCCGAAGCCTTGGCGAAGGAGGGCTTTTACGATAGAAAAATATTTCCATTTTGCGCCAAGGATCCTACGGGCTTACACCTCCGCTACCTCCTTCGCTGAAGCTACGGAGGTCAATGAAAGCTTCGGTGTAGAAACACGGTGGACACAGTCCACTAAGTTTGTAATTCCCATTTAAATCTTTAATGACTTTAAAGTAAATTTATTGAATAAATCATTTTAAAGATGTGGTACGTTTATATCCTTGAATGTTCAGACGGTTCACCATATATTGGTTGTACAAATGATATTGAAAGAAGGATGCATGACCATAACAGCCATAAAATCCATTATACAAAAGATAAAACACCTGTCTGTCTTAAAACATATATAGCTTTCAGTGATAAATATAAGGCATTCCTCTTCGAAAAATACCTCAAATCAGGATCAGGTATAGCATTCAGAAATCGACATTTGATATGATTGCATGGTGGTTGTTTTCTATTTGCAGGACTGGAGCACAGGGATCACCGGGCGACCAACGGAAGCGAGGTACCCCCGCCTTTTACGATTGAGAGACTTAGTGACTAAGGGAGAGAATGAGGAGATGAGGAGATGAG
>CAZTDW010000388.1:0-1553 GCA_964611835.1 uncultured Rikenellaceae bacterium
CAGGAGCTCTTCTGTCTCATTTACATTATATTCACTCAGCCATTGTGGTATTCCTGATTGTGTAGCCCAGACAAGCGGATGACCTTTTGTTGTTATTCCATTTAGTTTGCACCAGTCGATGATGGGAAGCATCGCCTCCCATTGAGTAAATCCTTGCCTTGATTCATATCCGGGCCAGTAAAACGGAAATACTGCCAGGTTGAAGATCCTTTTGAATCTCTCCTTAAAGAGTTCCGGCCTGTAGGGGTTTTCACCCCTGATGAGGTCGAAGATTATACATCCGAAGAGAAAATCATGTGTTTTCTGCCGGATCTCCACTGTGGCATTCATGAGAGGTTTCCCGTCAGGAGCCAGGAACTGGATAGAGACATCTCCCTTGCGGTATTTCTCGATGTTTTCATCTGCCTGCCTCATCATTTTTTCCTCTGTCTGCTTCACATCCTGCGACATAAGCTTTATGGGGGTCAGGAAAAGAAGGACAACGGCAAATAACGCCATCAAGATTTTTGAATTATATAAATACCTGGTACTCATGTTTATGATGTTTTTGTTATTTCATTTTCTCCTTGTATATCGCATCCACCAGGCCATCCTGGGGAGCATCAGCACCAAGCTGCCAGAACATGATTCCTCCCAGGCCAAGGTCTTTAACGTATTTTGTTTTGAGCCGCACCGACATTGTATCGTCATAGGTGATAAAAACGCTGTCTGTGGCATTGTAGAGATAAGGGGCTTGTGCCACAGGGTCCCAGTACCGGACATATCCGTTTTTGTCCTCCATTTCATCCCTGATCCTGGCATAGCTGCCGCGGCCTCTCCACCGGCCCCTGTTGAGCTGGTACAGTCCGTTGTTATCAGGAGGGACACCCTGCCAGGCTCTGCCGGAGAAATTTGATCCGATAACTATCTGTGATGGCTTCACACCTTTATCCATCAGAAATGAAACGATCCTTTCCGTTGAGAAGGGTTTGGTGGAATCTCCATCCTCTATCATTCTGGCAGCTGCAGGCGTACCCTGAATATCTTCCATTCTTACAAGCCCGAGGTTTGTATGATGTGAAGTATATGGATCGCTTCCTCCTGCAAGATCGTACGACATTACATTGATGTAATTGACGCAATTCATGACTTTCTCAAGTTCAATGTGTTGAAACATGTCTTCCCAGCCGGCTGCTGCAAAAGTAAGAACCTGGTGTTCACATATCGAATTGAGGCCTTCACGCAGTTCACACATAAGTGCCGTAAAATTCTCCTTGTCCTCAGGGATAAATGGATTGCCCATCCCCGGCAGACCGGGATATTCCCAGTCGATATCCAGCCCGTCGAGCTTGTATTTCCTTATGAACTTCACAACACTCTCAACGAATTTTTTTCTGGTTTCAGCTGTCCTGGCCATCTCGGAAAAACCTCCTGATCCAGCCCATCCTCCACATGCTATCATTACTTTTAGTCCCGGATGCTTCTTTTTCTGTTTCACAAGCTGCTTCAGAATAAGGTCCAGTGTGTCCTCCGGGAATCTCATCTCATTTTCAATAACTTCAGTGAATGAGAAA
>CAZTDW010000389.1:0-1522 GCA_964611835.1 uncultured Rikenellaceae bacterium
AAACCTATAATTTTTCAAATTTAAAAACAGATATCATGATTAGTAGTATTTTTTGGATCGTGCCGGTCTCTGCACTGCTTGCATTGCTTTTTGCCTGGATTTTCTACAGAAGTATGAAGTTGCAGGAAGAAGGAAATGACAGGATGAAAGAGATTGCTGCCTATGTCAGGGAAGGAGCTATGGCTTACCTGAATCGTCAGTATTCAGTGGTTATAAAGGTTTTTTTAATTCTTGTGGTACTCCTTACCATTCTGGCCTATTTTGGAATCCAGAACCCGTTTGTCCCGATAGCATTCCTTACCGGAGGGTTCTTTTCAGGTCTTTGCGGTTACCTTGGGATGAAGACTGCAACATATGCTTCCAACAGGACTGCATGGGCTGCATCAAAATCCCTCAATAAGGGGCTGCAGGTTGCTTTGCGAAGCGGTGCTGTAATGGGATTGGTTGTCGTAGGTTTCGGCCTTCTCGACATTGCTTTATGGTTCCTTATCCTTAATGGGCTGGTGTTCACTCCCGAACATATGGATGCAGGTCTCAAATTCCTGGGACTTACTTTTGTTCACCCGGGAACTACTGAACATGAAAAACTTATAGAAATAACAGCAGTAATGCTGACATTCGGTATGGGCGCATCAACCCAGGCTCTTTTTGCACGTGTCGGAGGCGGTATATTTACCAAAGCTGCCGATGTAGGCGCTGACCTGGTTGGAAAGGTGGAAGCAGGCATCCCTGAGGATGACCCAAGAAATCCTGCAACAATTGCCGATAATGTTGGTGATAACGTTGGTGACGTTGCCGGTATGGGTGCCGACCTTTATGAATCATATGCCGGTTCAATACTGGCAACAGCTGCCCTTGGAGCTGCTCTGCCCGCAATTTCCGGAGATCTTCAGATGAAGGCAGTTATTGCACCAATGCTGGTTTCAGCAATTGGAATTCTATTGTCAATAGCAGGTGTTTATCTTGTAAGGACAAAAGAATCGGCCACTCCCAAGACCCTCCTGCGTGCACTCCTTCTTGGAACAGGTGGAAGTTCGGCATTGATCCTGGTTGTACTGGCACTTATGGCCGGATTTGACTGGATCACCTGGGGCGTTTTCGGTGCAGCTGTTTCCGGTCTTCTAGCAGGTGTTATAATTGGACAGTCAACAGAATATTTCACATCGGATGGGAACAAACCTACCCAGGGTATCGCGAAACAGGCACAGCAGGGACCGGCTACCGTTATAATAGAAGGTATGGCCGTCGGTATGCAGTCTACATGGATCCCGGTTATCACGATTGTGGCCGGTATCATTGCTGCCTATGGATTTGCCGGCGGATTCAGCAATTTTGCTATGGGTGTTTACGGTATAGGTTTTGCCGCAGTCGGGATGCTGTCCACACTTGGCATAACACTGGCCACTGATGCTTTCGGCCCGATCGCCGATAATGCAGGCGGTAACGCTGAAATGTCGGAGCTCCCCAAAGAAGTACGTGAAAGAACAGATGCCCTCGACGGTCTTGGCAATACAACTGCCGC
>CAZTDW010000390.1:0-1512 GCA_964611835.1 uncultured Rikenellaceae bacterium
CAAATTCCGGTATGATAAAGGTAGAAAATGTTAAGTGACCTTCAAATGGTTGAATGAGAAAGTTCTAATCATAGTTCTAATCAGCTTAAAATCAGCCAGCTACCCCCTTCCCTTTTTTTTAAAGGGAAGGGGCAGGGGATGGGTTTCTTTGATTCTTCTTTAAAGGGAAGGGGCAGGGGATGGGTTTCTTTGATTCATAAGCTGAGTGGTCGCATTTTATACCGCACTAATTGTCAAAAGTCAGCAATAATACCGAACCGCGTTATTATTATCCCGGCCTGCCGCGTCATTCTTATGCGGGAGTGCAATTCCGGTTCTAGTTTACAATTTCAACAGGGCTTATCTGAGGGGTATTGCAAAAATGCTGATGCTTACAGGTTTTACAATAATTGCTGAAGATGATTTCAGCATTTCCGGACCCGCAATTTTCACATTAGGTTCCTGACCTGGTTCATTGGTTGACATCTCATCAACACCTGTAACGCTCCATTGTGTCATTTCACCGCCGATGCCGGCACCGCTTACCTCAAAAGGGAGTCTAATTTCATCATAGGTGGGATTCACCACCGACAAAGTCAAAGTATCCTCTCCTGAACTAAGTGTTGCGGCGACATCAAGGGGACGGGTATCTCCCGAGACTTCAACCGGTATGACCCCGAATCTTTTCCTGTACAGCTTCATTACCACCCCGGTTGCATCAAGAACGGAGTTGGTGGTGCTGGTTTTGATGGCCCCGATCACATTAACGGTCTGGGCATAATTGGCCATGTATATTATATCAGTATGTTTTGAAAATTCATTGAAGCCGGCTGCAATGCCCATTGCATCACGCATGAAATAGCGTGTTCCGAGTTCTCCATATATATGCGGGCCATACCAGTAGTTCCATTCATCCATGCATATCCGGATATCCCTGCCATCGAGGGCGCGGATCTCTTTTCTGTAAGCCCTGTGGGCTTCCGCTTTTTCCCTGATGGCATCAGGCACCTGCCTTACATGTGACATAATGCCGCCTCCGTTAGCTTCGCCACGGTAAAAATGTTCGCTGATGTAATCCATCTTATCCGCGCAGTTTGAAAGTACCATCCTGTCCCATTCACCAAGGTCACCAACCGCAATGATCTTTATATCAGGGTCCACCGACTTCATGGCATCCACAAATTCGTTATGCTTTTTTACAAACTCTCCGGTGGGCATAAATCCCAGCTGCCAGCTCCCATACATCTCATTTCCTATCGACCACCATTTGACCTTCCACGGATCAGGATGACCGTTTTCACTTCTCAACCGGCCCATGGGAGTACCGGCAGGGCCGTTGCAGTATTCAACCTCCTGCCGTGCCATTGTATGATCACCAAGACCTGCATTCACTGCAATGTAAGGTTCAGTGTTAATCAATTCACAGAACCGCATGAATTCATGGATTCCGACATCATTATGCTCCACACCCAGCCATGCGGGATTTTTTCTGGGGGGTCTCTTGTCGCGGTCTCCAATGCCATCCCTCCAGTC
>CAZTDW010000391.1:0-1502 GCA_964611835.1 uncultured Rikenellaceae bacterium
CGGCATCCCATCCTTCTTTAAGATATATCACTCTTCCATAATATCTTTCGGGAAGCATACGGTATTCCTTCAGTCCATCCATTTCGGGAGTGATAAAAACATCTTCTGTCCAGTGACGTTTTCCCAGTTCCAGAACAGGAACAGGAGCGATCATATTCGCCTCCGGATTCCTGAACGTAAGCGCAAAACGAACTTCAAGCAATGGTGAATTACCATAAAGGGTGTAAATTTTTTCAAGCCTGTTCCCATAGTAATCCGCCGTCATTTTCACCTGTAAATAATCTCCCCTGTCCTTAATGACTTCAGCATCATAAACTTTGTGAGTCTCCATGCTTGCCTGACCGAGGAAATCTTCAAATCCCCCATAGGGATAATAACCTCTTTTCCTGAAACTGCGCTTATCGTCCTCAGGCTTTTCAGGCCATTTCTTGTACATGACGTTGTCATTCACGGATTTGACAATGTATTCAATAACTCTGGCGCCCGTAGTAAGCAGAGTGAGCTTTACACTGTCATTCTCCATAATGTACTCATTAATTCCGTCGTCATTAAGGTCCGTAATGGTTAGTTTCGGAGATCCCTCAGCAGCTCCGACTCCAAGCTGACTGGTTGTCTCAGCTCCGTATCCTGATACTTTAACATTATAGCTTCCTTTATTAAGTAAAAGATTAAATGACATATCAAGAAATGTGCCCTGGTCAACATTAATTTCTTTACTTTCACTAAACAGTATCTTCCCCGGATCATCTTTGCCGGTGACTTCCACGTTTACTGTTGAAGCCGTATGCCCGGTGAAATTATGAATTGTCACGGGGTAAGTCACAACAGGAGCATGCCCATAAAGGAGATTATGAACCGAAATGGCCGGAGGAAGGTCGATAAAAGTAAGGGTGCTTTTCTTTTTATTGTTCCATTTAAAATGAACTGCAACCGGATTGGTAATTCCCATTGCCGCCAATGAAGGATTCAGTTTCAGCCTTATGGTTCTTGAGCTGTTTGCAGTAAGATCAGCATTGATCTCCAGGTTATCGGTAGAACTGAGTTCAGGTGAAAGTACCACGTTTATCTTTCCAGATACTGATTCCGGATATGTATTGGTCAGGTTTATATGAAGGTAATATCCATCGGTATATGCTTCCAGATTTATTCTGTCACCAAAGTACTCTTCAAGGTATTCCCTGTCAAGTAAAAGGAGCTGGAGTGAGTTCCTGTACATGGCAGGTCCCATCATTTTACCATTTCCTATAACAGCAACCTCGCGCCTCTTCATTATGGCTTCCCACATCCGATCTTTTGTGATTGATTCGCCTTTTCTTAAGAAAAGGACCATACATGGTACTGTTCCCTTGTCAAGAGAACCTGTATTTGTTACAAAAGGCATGTTTTCGTTGTCCGCCTGTTCCTTATTACCTTCTCCTGCGATATAGCCATCATATTGGTACATGTCCGATGCCGGGTCGTAAACAGACCGGAAGGCATAACCGTTTTTTTTGTGGGCATAG